>JAHIEL010000048.1 GCA_018901715.1 Patescibacteria group bacterium | reverse complement strand
TTTGCTTGAATCACCTATTGGTGAAGGAATATTTTTTGCTGGAGAAAAACATGTTTCAATAAGAATAGTTGCCTCATATACTGAAGATCAAATTGTTACTACTTCTCCTGAAGAAATGGAAAAAATCAAAAAACTTAAAAAACTAAAGGGAAACAAATAAATGAAAATAATGCGCCTTCTTGTCGCTATTATGCTAGATGTTTTCGGCGCGATTTGTGGCGCACTCTCTGCAATGGGATTAGCTGGCATACCAGCATTAGTGTTTTTAGCAGAAATACTTTCCTTTATCCCTGATATGCTTGGATTTGTATTTCTTAATCCTGCCATGGGTTTGTCCGGCTCAAAAAAATTAAAAGGTATAACTTCAGAAAAAGCTAAAAAAAGATTTATTATAACTTTTATTCTTGAGCTTTTGCCATTTGGCTTCCTCCCTGTTTGGACAATAAATGAACTAACAGCAAAATGAGAATTATAAAACCTAAAATATTAATTGTAGTTTTGGGCCTAATGGCTGTTTTTTTATTGCTTTCAATACATATTGCTTTTGCTCAAAATTTAGAAATTGACTGGCCTGATTTGCCAGGAGTCCAAACGCCAGAACAAATTAACACTCCTTTATCTGTCTTTTTTATATATTTATACAGTTTAGGCATTATAACCGCTGGATTACTCTCTTTTGTAATGATTGTCTGGGGTGGCATAAGATATATTTTAGCTGGAGCAAATCCAGGAAAGATGAAAGATGCGAGAGAGCAGGTTAGTTATGCATTTTTAGGTCTTATGATAATCCTTGGCTCATGGATGATTGTCAATACAATCAATCCAGACCTAACTCAACTTGCGATGCCTTCTACAAGGGATTTTGATAGTAATATGCCATTTCCTCCGAATGTCTATGGAACTCCAACTCTTATTTATTATGAAATACCAGTTGGAAGTTTAATCACTTCAGAATATCTTGCTTCTAGTTTCTTAAGAAACAACGAAGCAGATATAGATTATGCTTCAACTACATGGCCAGCCACCACAACCTTATCAGCGACCACTACTTCATATGGCACTGATTTTCAGGGTGCTTTATATGGAGGTCGGCTAAAAAGAATCCATGAAGTTGCAAGCACAACAGTGCCTATAACAAAAAAACTTGCGAGTTCTACTGATGAATTAATAGATCTAATTGATTTATGTCTTTGTTCTCTAAACTGTCCTCTTGAGAAAGTTTCCTGTATTCCGGGAAATAATGAGTGTAAATGTGATTCTAATAAAAATCCTTGTTCTGACCAAACAATTGAAAATATGGAAAATAAAATAGCAGATATTAAGGCATTAAAAGAGGCATTTAGGGCTTTTCTTAATCCTGGCTCTTTGGTTAAGGACTATTACGAAGACAATAAGACAGACATTGATGATTTAGACGATAATGAAGTGCAAGACCTTGTCCAATTAATGATAAGCGTAGAAAAAAAGGGCGACTATGGCCCAGAGACCGATCCGCCGGAAAGAGATGTGGGAACAAATCTTTCTCAAACTCTTTCTCTGCTCAATGCGCTAAAAGATGTAAAAATAAAAATTAATCCACTTGAAAATGATCCCGCCACAGGCAAAAGCCACTTGCATGTTTCAACTATGGCAGAAGCGACTAGCTTGGAAACAATTTTAAAAATAAAACCAATAATATTTAGATATCAAGTTCCATTTATTGGATTAAATGGCGCGGCCTTATCTATAGAGGAAGTAAAAGCAGTTGAAGACAGGGCTACTTTTTATTCTTCTGCTCCATTTGGCCCACCCGACTCTGACCCATACAACCCACCGATTGAACCAAGTTATGATTTCTTAAACTTTATTAATGTAGCTCTGGCACAAATTCCAGACCCAGATGATGTGCAATATGGACCAGAACCAGCAACAGCTCTTGGTGGAACTTGTGACCATATAACAGAAATCCCTATTGGAACCGCTTTAGATGAAGCGATAAAACTAACCCAAAGAATTCAAGAACAATTATTTGAAATATTCTTAAAAAGCCACCTTGCTGTCGTGAGAGCAGGAATCTGGCAAAAAATTGGAGAAGATATAAAAGATATGGATTGCGAAGAAGCATGCTTTACAATGTGCATTGGCATTCCTGACACGCCACTTGGTTTTTGTATCCCTTGTATAGGAATAGGAGGCGCCAAATTTCTATCTTTAGCAAAGGGCTGGTTAGCTGATTTATTGATAGGAGAACCATGGGTAGGCGTAGAACTTGCTTTTCAAAAGCTGGACTCGCAAGAGCCAATTGGTATTGATTATTACTGCTCTGATGAATTAGGAAACTGTAGAAACACTAATGGAACAATTGATAATAGCAAAATAGTCGAAATAGAATATACTTTAAAAGAAAAACTTATAAAAGTGCAAAAACTTTTGAATATGGCAAGAAGTTTAGTTGGACAGCAAGAACAAGGAACAGATCTAAGAGAAGAATCAAAGTATGACTTATTGCTAAAGGACTTAATTAGTTTGGGTCTAATAAATAAGAGGGAATTAAGCTATGTTTTGTCTGCAGATAAATTAGATTTAAATAATTGTAATATCTATTATGAAACGCAAGAAGACATTGATGCGGAAACGCCATATAAAGAACTTGTAAACTGTTGGGATGTCAAAATGGTGGATGCTATTGATGTTAATGATGTAGAAGAATGCTCCCCAGACCCATACATTGACAGCAATTTCTTTATTGCCACAACTACCAGGGAACGAAATCCTCTAAACTGTCTTTGTTATGACGAAGATGCTGACAAGGGCTTTTATGATAAAGACCGATTTCCTGAATTGTATTATACTGGTATAAACATTGCTGGTCCTAATCTCACAACTGGGTTGGATCTTCATGGTATTCTTGATATAATGAGAATGTTATTAATGTCAAAAATACAAATCAATGAATTTATTGGTTTTGGAAATAATTTTTATTGTTGCGTAACAGAATATGAAGAATAAAAAAAATATAAAAATCGTATTTTTTACAATTATTTTCCTCTGCCTTTTTTGCGAGGCGAACTTAATTATTGCGCAAAACACAGGAGGCCTTGAAATAGAATACCCTGACACTGGTTCAGGGGTGACCCCTCCGCAAAGCATACAAACATATTTGCCCCGTTACATCCGCTATATCTATCATTTCTCAATAATTATGGGTGGATTGATTGCTTTTCTAGCTGTAATATACGGCGGTTTTAGATTTTTAACCTCTGCCGGTAATCCGTCTGCAACTAAAGACGCAAGAGAGCAAATTTTAGCTGGGTTCCTTGGTTTGATAATAATCTTTGGCTCTTTTATTATTCTAAATGAAATAAACCCGGATTTAACGAGTATGAAGCCCCCCTTGCCAAGCTATGCTTTGAGAAAAGGAATTATTGTTTATAGAGATACAAGCAACACTTTAGGAATGTGCGGAGGCCTTTCAAATCAAGAGGCATCATACCCAGAGCTAGTAGAAATAGATGAGGCAGTTCTTTATAAAGCGCTTGAAGCAAGTGGAGAAACAATCCTTGGCACAGATGCAAGCGGAAATAATATTATGCCTGATTCATTGTTCCCTTTCAGTGATTCAGCTCTTTTAAGAATTGAGTATTATGCTAATCCTACTTGTGAAGGAACTGCAGTAGGCGATGCAATAAGGCCCTTTCCTGCCAGGCAATGCATACAGATAAACACAATTGATGTGCAATGTATAAAACTTGTTTGGACAACTCCTGGAGTTTGGGTTTTTAATGAATTAGATGGCGGAAATCCGCCAGACCCACTCAACCTACCTAATGGTTGGTCAGAAGGAGAGGATTATGCTGTTTTTCAAACAAGCCAGAATGCTTTAAATAATATTCACTTCCACGACGAAATCCAAGCCATAGCTATGATTTCTAATCCAAAGCTTGAAATAAATTATGGTGTTATTCTTCATAATATGCCCGGACCATTAATGAAAAACAAGGGCTGGGCAAGAATTTACCTGCCTGGCGCCATTAGTTTTCCCGATGGCACTGGATGCACTTATGACCAGCAGGGAGTTGGTCCGAGCAGTATTGGAATAACAAGGTGTGGCCCATTTAATCAGTCATATAATGGGTCTATCGCTAGGGAAATGAAGGATGTATCTTCTATTACTATTTTTGCAGTTGCAAAAGAAGGAATGTCTCCGTCTCATTCTATCAGAATTTGCAGAGAAGACAGGTGTATAAAAAAAGATATCGGCGGAACTCTGTATGATGCCAGTATCCGACTTAATCCTTCTGCTGATTTTGATAATGTGACAAGCCAGTTTAGTGGTCCTGCTCTTCATATGGGAGGCAATGTGCTCTTTTCTATGAACTTGAATGAAGTAGGAAGCCGTACTGAATGGAATACTGGAGAAACAATTGACCATGATGGCGGGTCAACAGGCATTTCTTCTATTGAAATAAATGAAGGGTCCAGTTACCTGGTGCTTCTTTATTCAGAACCGCGTGCTAATATAGTAGATATAAATGCTAGAAACGGCTATATTGAGGCAGCTATCATTAATCACTCTGTTGCGTCTTTAAAAACAATTGATTGGGATGATGTTACTGCAATGATTGTTATCATTAATACGCTTTCTGGTGCTGAAAATTAAGCCGGCTTTATAACCACTTTTCTTTCTAAATTATAACCCCTACTTTCAGTAGAAACATCGCTTCTTTCTTTTAATTCTATATGAATAATTCTTCTTTCATAAGCTGGCATTGGCGCCAGCTCTTTTTCTGTTTTAGACAAAG
>JAHIEL010000047.1 GCA_018901715.1 Patescibacteria group bacterium | reverse complement strand
GAGAATATTTACTAACAAAACAATGCCTGGCTGGACTTCGTTAGTATTAGCGATAGTTTTCTTGGGTGGCATCCAGCTGTTATCTTTGGGTGTTATTGGGGAGTATATAAGCCGCATTAACGATGAGTCTAAAAAGCGTCCACTTTATATAATAAAAAGGTTTTTAAAAGCCGATGATAAAGATTAAATCATATGGATTTTGATGAGTTTGCCCAGGATTATCAAAAGATACATAGCAAGAATATTCGTCTTTCAGGAGAAACCCCTGATTATTTTCATAGATATAAGCTAAATTTGGTTAAGAATTTTTATTGTAGAAACAAATTGAAAGAGCCAAAAAAGATTTTAGATTTTGGATGTGGAATAGGGAAGATAGAGCAACACATATTGTCATATTTTCCAAACTCTAAAGTAATTGGTATTGACTCCTCTACTGAATCAATAGACCGAGCGAAATCTTTTTTTAAAAAAGAAAATTTCTCTTTTTATAT
Organism: Patescibacteria group bacterium; assembly: GCA_018901715.1. GTDB lineage: Bacteria > Patescibacteriota > Minisyncoccia > Minisyncoccales > PEYH01 > JAHIEL01. The sequence continues at coordinate 1,958 of JAHIEL010000047.1, read as the reverse complement.
ATCTGATGGTAGCCCTCTGCCCTTCGCTAATTCTTCGTTTGATGCAGTCGTTTTATTTTGTGTTTTACATCATATTGCGGCGGAAGATAGGCATGATATAATGCAGGAAATTAGAAGAGTGCTTAGCCAACGAGGTTATTTATTTTTAGTTGAACACAACCCCATAAATCCTCTTACAAAGCATATTGTAAAGAATTGCCCATTTGATAAAGATGCTCAGCTTATAAGAGAAAAAGATTGTAGTAGGTTTTTAGAAAAATTAGGTTTTTCTATGATAAAGTCAGACTATATTGTGTTCTTTCCGAGTTTTCTAAAGGTTTTTAGACCATTAGAAAAATATCTTAAGTTTCTGCCTTTTGGAGCCCAATATTTTATAGTGGCCAAGAAAGATTAATTCAATGAAAAAAAGGGATAATAAAATTCCATGTTTGATACTTACACTGAATATTTTAGTATATTTAGCTATTTTTTTTATAAGGATAAGATTTGGCCCTTATCGGACTATTGATGTCCAGATATTCGAGAATGTGTTTATTAGCCTTTTTTTTATAGCCATTCTTTTATTTCTTTATTTTTGGGGATACAGAAAGATAAAAGAATTTTCCCCACGCTTGATAGTAATAGGTTATCTAATCTTTGTATGCATTCTTATAATAACTCCCTTGTTGTCTTCTCTGGATATGTATATGTATGCCATGAGGGGGAGGATAGTTTCTGTTTATGGAGAGAATCCTTATTTAAGGCCAGCGGCAGATTTTTCAGAAGATTCTTTTTTTGGCTATATTTGCGAGATATGGGCAGGGCTAACTCAAAATTACGGGGCCCTGTGGACTATTTTTTCTTCTTTAATTACTAAATTGGGTCAAAAAAGCGTTGATTTAACATTCTCACTTTACAAAACGCTGGCCCTTATAGGAAACAGCATTGTCCTTGTTTTGTTGTATTTAATAACAAAATTAAAATCATTTGATGAATTAAAGACAAAAAAAATTCTTTTTTTGTATGCGTGGAGCCCGGTATTTCTTATTGAGTTTATTAACAATGCCCATAATGATGTCTGGATGATTGTTTTTGGTTTATTAGCGCTATATCTTTATTATAAAAAGAAGGACTTAATGGTTATTCCGTGCTTGGTGTTGGCTGGTTTAGTAAAGTATGTATATTGGATTTTGATTCCTATATTTTTGATTTTTTTCTTGAGAGAAAAGAGACTAAATGTTAAAAAATTCTTTTATTCTTTTTTAATTTCTTTAGTGCTTCTTATTGCGATATGCCTTCCGTTTTTTTATAGTTTTAGAAGTCTGCAGGGCTTAATCTGGCAGGCCGGGATGAACCTTGAAGCCAGTCATCTTTTTAGCCCCTTTTTACTCGGGGTATTATCCTTGGGCAATTTAATCGGTTTTTCTTCAATAAGCCTGTTTTTTTCTATAATCCTATCGGCAGGAAGGCTTCTTTTTGCTTTCGCATACTTAGTGAATCTATTTCTAAAGCAAAATATTGTAAAAGCCATATCAATTTGTTTGATGTTGTTTGTTTTGTTGGTTCCAAGCACAGCTTTCCCTTGGTACGCAACATGGTTCTTGCCCTTCTTGATATTGGGCCTTAATGTGAGGGGTGTTGCTTTTTGGACATGCGCTATAATGGTTGCGTATCCATTGCTGTACTCCTTTGGTATTTCTGTCCTCATATTAGCAATGCCATTTTGGATATTTTTTGTTTTTAAATGGATTAAGAAACAACGCTTGTTTTCCTTGATAAATTAAGGTTATTAGGTTAAGATAACTTCTATTATGAAAAGAGATGATAAAAATTTAATAACTCGGCCGCCGGTGGTGGTGGTATTGGGCCATGTTGACCACGGCAAGTCGTCTTTACTGGAAGCAATCCGGGATTTTAAGATTACTTCGAAGGAGTCGGGTGGCATTACTCAACATATTGGAGCTTATGAAGTAGAGATT
>JAHIEL010000046.1 GCA_018901715.1 Patescibacteria group bacterium | reverse complement strand
TATATTTTTAGCGTTGCTTTGCAACGCCGAACCGCCGCCTGATGGATAAAAAAATTCTTTTTGAATTTATAAAACCTTTTAATTTAATTCCTGAATTCAAGGCAAAGATTGGGGAAATTAGCGAGCGAAGCCCCGCCGCAGACGGGGCGAGCGAGCCATTAAACCGTCCCAAAGAATCGCAATGTCTTGTTTGGCAGAACTTACTAAACGCAGGACGAACCTTTTTTGAAGAAAATCCTGATTAATTTTTAATTGCCGTTCTACGAATAACAATTCTGTTCAGTGTTTCCGCTCGCCTCTGCTTCGGCGAGCAAAACATAAAAATTTTCTAAACATTTTTTTAATAGCCCCCTCGCAAATTTTTTCAATTAAGGAAACGAAAATTTTTCTGTTTTGATATTCTGCTAACGCAGAATAGCGGAAACGCTTTCTCGTCCTAGTTTGCCTTTGGCAAAATGGTTTGGTAGGCAAAAATTCATTTTCCCCACACCCCTTTTTCTTTTTGCCTACTAATTTTTGGCTTCGCCAAAACTTTTTTCAGCAGGATTTCATTTTTGTTTTTAATAGTCGTCTTTGTTTCTCTATATTTAACACGGGCGATATTAGGGGGACTCCTTAAAAACAAAAATATTTTTTTGACTAAATAAATAAAATTACTTATACTAATAACAACAGGTGGAAATAGTTAATGCAATTAAAGTATAGTAAAACTTTACTACAATGTCAAGTGATTTACCAGTCATATCTAAAAACATAAAAAAATACCGAAGTAAACTCGGAATATCGCAAGATAAGTTATCCAAACTTGCTAGCGTTACTTTGCATACTTTGACAAAAATTGAAACTGGAGCGACATCAGATCCTCGAATTGAAACCCTGAAGAAAATTGCTAGGGGATTAAATGTAAGTGTTAATGATCTTATAAAATAGATTATGTCAGAAGTAAAAAACAACAATATAAAATTCATTGATTTTTGCGCTGGAATCGGTGGTGGGAGAATTGGGCTTGAGAATTTGGGAATGAAATGCGTCGGATTTTCGGAAATAGCACAATCTTACATAAAGACATACAGAGAATTTTTTGGGCAAGACGAAAAAAACTACGGCGATTTGATGAAAATAAATTCTGACGATCTGCCAAATTTTGATTTAATGATTGCTGGTTTTCCTTGTCAAACTTTTTCTGTTATCGGACGAAGAACTGGAATGAAAGATCATAGGGGTCAAATTATTTTTGGCTTGATAAATATAATGAAAGCCAAAAATCTAAAATACTTTATTTTGGAAAATGTAAAAGGACTTTTAAATCACGGAAGCGGCGAATCAATGAAAGTAATTTTAGACGCATTAGACGAAGCGGGCTATAAAGTTTTTTGGAAATTGGTAAGCAGTTTACATTACGGGGTGCCACAAATGCGAGAAAGAATTTATTTTGTCGGTATACGAAAAGATTTGATTAAAGATAACGTTTTGTTCAATTTTCCGCAAACAGTCAATAAACCAGAGCTCAAAAATTATTTGATAGACACCGACGAACTGGAGTTTAGTGAGAAAAAAAGAGCTTATGAAGCTTTTTTGAAATATCTGAATAATAAATACAATAAAGGAAAATTTTCAGTCGAGAAATTATTGAAAGAGGATTTTTTGGTTATTGACACTCGTCAATCAGACCTGCGTTTATATCGCGGTAAAATGCCGACTTTACGAACGGGAAGACATGGGATATTGTATGTTAGAGACGGAAAATTTAGAAGATTGTCAGGATACGAGTCTTTGCTCTTGCAGGGATTTCCCGAAAAATTATCAAAGGAAATCAAAGGCAAAATCGCCGATATTTACTTGTTAGGCCAAGCAGGAAACGCTATGACCGTAAATGTCGTTAATGCTTTTGGCAAAAGTTTATTAAAATTTATAAACTAAATTTATGAGAAAAAAAGATTTAATAAAATTAGGTTCTAAAACCGCGAAGGGCGGATTTAAAAACGAAAAAGACGTCATAAACCGATTCAATAATTGGGCGAAAGACGAAGTCGCTCAAAAATGGCTTAGAGCAATGAGTTACAAGATTAGCGATATTGAATATGTAAAAGCGTCAAAGGTTCGCGGACAATACAAAGCCGACATACAGGTTAGAGTGAGGATCGTCATCAAACTAAAATCTCAAGAAGATTTGCAAAATTTGCAAGTAAAACTCGTTAGCAATCCGCAAGGATTTAATCAGATAGACAAAAGATGGATTGATAAATATGTCGAGTTTTGGAATATTCCCGAAGATATAACAAAAATCCTAAAACTTTTTACGGGCGAAATAAAACCGACAAAAAGGAGATTAAAAGATAGAAGAAGAATGCTTTTGTCCGAAATGGATAAAAGCGATCAAGATAAAATTGTAAAATTTTTTGAAGACAACAAAATTTTAATCGTTTCCGATTTATTAAAAGGCAGAGGCGAGTTTTCCGCTGATTGGGTTTTGGTAATTTTAAAAATTAACAACGAGAGCAAATGGACGCTAAAATCAATTAACGAAGCTATGAATGTTTTCGGAGGTGGCAATGTCAGAATTACGTCGCAAGGCAGTTTAAAAATCGGAAAAATCGGAATGCAAAGGAAAGGCGGAGACGCAGGACGGGATACTTCAAAGATGCTCCAGTTTAAAATAAATCCTGTTGAACTTTTTGATAATTAGATTATGGCAGACACAGTTTCCAAAAAGAAAAGAAGTGAAATGATGTCTAAAGTTAGAAGTAAAGACAGCAAGATTGAGGTTGATTTTAGAAAAGCGATTTGGAAAGCCGGTTTTAGATACAGAAAAAACCCGACGAAGTATTTTGGCAAGCCGGATTTGGTTTTAAAAAGATATAAGACTGTTATATTTGTAGATTCTTGTTTTTGGCACGGTTGCAAACGACATTGTCGTTTGCCGGCGACGAGAAAAAAATACTGGACCGAAAAAATAGAAAGAAACAAAAAGCGGGATAAGGAAGTAAACCGACACTACAAAAAAATTGGCTGGAAAGTTATCAGGGTTTGGGGACACGAAATACAAAAAACCGCCTCAAGAATTTTATAGATAAAAATATTGGAGTTTATTTATTCAAAATCAATTCCAAAGTTATGGAGATTTTTGGGTTTGAATTAAGAATTATGATAAAAGAGCCACTTACAATTGAAAAATTAGAGCAAATAATTAAGGAGAAGAAAATGAAACAGTTGATCGAATATGCTGAAAATGATTTTTTTGACGCGAAAGGATCTTTTTATAATTTGCATGATCCAAATGAGAAACATGAGCTTTGCAAAGATGTAACTGCTTTTATAAATAATGATGGCGGTTACTTGATTATTGGATGTGAAACTGAAAAGCCAATCACGCATGCGCTGGAATTTGTGAAAGATGCGAAAGGCATAGTTGATTTTCCTAATATGGATAGTGTGTACTCAATATTTTCCGAGTATATTTATCCTAATAATATTGGGACATTTATTTCAAACGAGCAAATAACAACTGACGATAAGAAAAAGTTTCTTGTGTTCAAGATAAATAAAAACGAAGAAGGAAAACCATATTTTGTTAAAAAAACTGCGGTTAATCGAGAGTATATTGCTTACTATATAAGAACGTATGACAGAGCCATAAGATTTCACATAGAGTATCTGCATGAATTAGTGCATCAAGGTATTTATTTTGAAAGATATCTGAAAAATCTTACTGGTGCATCAGCGAAAATACTTGATAATACTGAAAAATTAATTGGTAAAACAAAAAAAAGTATTTTATTAGGAATGCGTTACGATATCAAAAAGGATCTATGATGGCACAACAAAAAGATACAATTTTCCCACAACCATTCTACTATATTGGTTTTTCAATAATCGGTGAAGATGGTTCTGAATCAGAATTTCGAACCTTATTCTTAAATGAAAAAGGATCAATTAAGCATTTTTTAGAGCATGAAATGCAAGGATTTCGTTTTGGTGGATGGACGCTACCTAGAAATGTGCAATATATGATTAGATTAAATGGCCTTGAGTATCAAGACGATACAAAACGAGTCAAGATTTTAGAAAATGGGCATATTATAGTTCAGGGCACAGTATCAGAGTCATTTTTATGTTGGGCCAATTCTAGCATTCAAAGTACATTAAAAGGGGACAGGGTTAAAATAAATACCACTGCGTTAATTGAATTTACCTATAATAGTGTAGCATTACTGAGAAGATCGCTTGAAGATATAAAAAATCCAGAAAAAATTATTTGCAAATTTGGTTTTATTGGTATGGATAATAACTATGTTTTAGATAATGAAAAGTTAATGGGGGTAAAAGATCAAGTTATAATTTCATACGAAATGAATCCAATTGGCTTAGACACAGAATCAAATTTACCGATTGATCCACTTGATATTTCTAACGACGATGGAGTTGCGAAGACAACATATTTAATTCTCGCAAAAGTATTTAGAATGTTTAGTTTTACAGAAGATAAAATTTCGTATGTTCAAGCAGATGAAAAAAAGATTGATATCAATCTAATAAAAAGAATATAGATGCCTGATTGTTTTATAGCGACACATTTTGTTTTGCAAAATACAGTCTCCAATTCTGCCGAAAAAATATTAGCTAAACCTGAAATCAAGAGGAAACAATTTTAGAAACCGCCAAAAACAAAATCGGTAAAATGTTTAAAAAATAAAAATTATGGAAAAATACGAACCTATTTTTAGAGTTATAGAGATTACGCTCCAATTAGCATTGGTTATTTTTGCTGGTTTAGCATTATCTCTATGGAAACGAAAAATACGCGGCAAGGATAAATATAGATTAGCCAAAAATTTGTTGGAATATATCAAAGAGCTTAGATTTTTGATTCACTCAAAAAATGGATCATTTTATCAAATATATCTAAATGATATTTTGGTTGACAAGGAAAAATTTTATAAAGACCAGCTATCTTTGATAGGAAAAGAGAAGATTTATTTTGATCAAAGTATCTGGGGTTTATTTAATCACCTAAATATAAGATCAGATATTTTTTTGCCAAAACAAATTAGATTGCTATTAGAAGAATTATATCCTATCTCTGGGAAACGAATTAGCGCTAACAAAAATCAGCATACATACTTACAACTAGGGAGTATTGAAACCCCATCAATTAAAAGTATTGAAAGTGGAGAAGATTCTATGGACGGTATCTATCATATGGATAATAAGAAACACTTAACGATAGAGGAGTATTTTAGGAAATGGGAAAGATTAACCGTTGAGTTGCAGAAAATTGTTTGATTAGAAGTATCTTTAAAGTCAATTTTAATATGAATTCATTTAAAGATATTGCATGTCAACTTTTGAAAAAAGTGGCAAATCAAATAATTGCTCAAATGAAAAGAATTTGATAAACTATTCTTAACTCATCTATCACCAATATATTTTGAATTTTAGAAAGTTATGAGAATTAAAAAGGCAACAGTAAGATATGACTAAAAAATGGAAAAACAAAAATGGTGATATCAAATTTCCAGAAGAAAAAATATATAAATTAAAAAAGTAAAATAGAGTTTAGTAAACATTTTATGGTTTTTACAAAAGGATTAAAATTCAAAAAGTTTGATCTTCATATCCATACACCTGCATCCGATGATTTTAAAGATAAAAATGTTACAGCAGAGGATATTGTAGATAGTGCTCTAGAAAAAGGGTTGACAGGTATAGCTATTACTGACCATCAAACAGCAGAGTGGGTAGATAAGGTAGTAGCCAAAAAGAAAGATTTGGTTATATTTCCAGGGTGTGAACTTTTAGTAACAGGTGGCGAAAAAGGCATTCATGTTTTAGTTATTTTTGATGTCGATAAAAATACTAATCATATCAATCAATTTTTAAATAAACTTGGGGTTTATAAAAAAGATGGCAAGAAAGCAATCGCAGCTGAAGTCACAGTTGGTCAAGTGGCTGACGAATTAGAAAAATATGATTCATCTGCTATATTAATTCTAGCACATTGTCATTCTTCTAAAGGATGTACTGGTGATATTAAAGGGGAGACAAGAACTTTAATTTTTGAACCAAGAAGAAAATGTTTAATTGGTGCAGAAGCTAAAGAATCCGATTTTTTAGATAAAGACAAGAAAAAGAATCATAAAAGAATTATTGATTGTCTTGATGGTACCGATTCCAATTACCACAAAAGGAAACTCGGGGTTTACCAAAGTTCAGATGCTCATTCGTTAGATGAAATCGGTTCAATTTTTACCTACTTCAAAGTTGACGAACCGATAACCATTGAAGATATACGCCAATCACTGATTGATAGAGATACAAGAATACGACAGTCTTTTGAATTTAAAGAGGTGATTTATCCACGAATAGACAGCCTTAAAATTACAAGTGGTTTTCTTGCCGATCAGGAATTTGAATTCCATGAAGGATTGAATAGTCTTTTAGGGGCAAAAGGTTCTGGTAAATCGCTAGCAATTGAATTTCTAAGATTTTGTCTAAATCAACAGCCACAAAATGAAAATATTTATAACGACCATGAAACAAAATTGGAAAAATGTTTAAAAGTTCATGGCGAAGTAAAACTTAAATTTATGGACGATTCAGGCAAGGAATATCTTATAAGCCGAGAGTATAATCCAGCTGAAGATAACCCAATTACTATTATTGATTTATCAGATAATACGCAAAAGAGATTTCAAGTTGAGCAAGTTTTTCCTGTTTTGTTTTTGAGTCAAAATGAGATTATAAAAATTGCTGAAGATAAAACAGGGACTAGCCAGAGAAGATTCATAGATCAATTTTTTGATTTTTATAAACACCAGCAGGAGATAGAGAGACTCAATAAAAATCTTGCCGAAATCGATTATAAATTCGCTGATGCGTTAAAGTCTCATTTAGCTTCTTCGGATTTGCAGGAAAAAATTGCTACTTATAAAGAAGAAATAGCTAAGCTTGGCAGACAAATTCAAAACACCGCTTTTGATGAATATACTAAAAAAGAAAAAATTGGTTATGCTTTACAGAATCAAGCTGATTTTGTTGATTCTCTGCGAGAAATGCTTCTTAATACTGAGCTAGAATACAAAGATATCACTATACCTTGTTTTAAAGATGATGAAGTGAATAATAATCCTGCAGTAAAGAGAACTTCCGATAGCGTAGATAGAATCTTAAAACAGAGCACTGAAAACATAACTAAAGTCATTATTTTTCTAGATGAACAAAAGAAAAACATTTATCAAGAGATTGACGATTGGAAATCAAATTTTGAACCAACAAAGAAAAAATATGAAGCTGTAGTTAAACAAGCCGGTGGCACGCAAATTGCTTTAGATCAAAAAAGAAAAAAATTAATTACCAGTCTGTCTAAGCTTGAAAAAGAGCTTACTAGATATCAAGGCAAAGCACAACAGATGAAAGCAGTAGCTGATAAACGCGACGAAATTATCAAACAATTAGACGAAGCACATAAAGCATATTTTGAGGAAAGAAAAGGTAGATGCGATTACTTTACCGATAATTCCTCTGGTGCGTTAAATATTACAATTAAAGAGAGAGAAGATAAAAGTGCTTTTAAGGAGAATCTGCTTAAATTCAAACGTGGTTCTTGGCTCAAAGATGATGAGATTGAAATTATCTCTGATAAAATCACACCCAGAAATTTTATTGATAACTTACTTCGCTATGAATGGTCAGCTAGATCTAAACGGGAATTTTTACAAAACATTACCGATCAGACAGGTATTAAATTAGAAAATATTGAAAAATTAGCCCAGCACCTTTTAGATGAATATGAAATTAAGAGCATATTAGCTTTATTATATACTTCTGTCTCTAAAGATGTGCCTTCAATTAGTTATAGAGTTGATAGTGAATTTAAAAAACTGAACGAACTTTCTGTTGGTCAAAAAGCTATTGCTCTACTTATTATTGCTTTGAGTGATGGTAGTTTTCCGATTGTTATAGATCAACCTGAGGACTCTCTTGATTTACGCACAATTTGGAGTGATGTCTGCGAAAAATTAAGAGGAACAAAAGATGAGAGACAGTTTATATTTACTACCCATAATTCATCTGTGGCTGTAGCCTCAGATACTGATAAATTTACTATTTTACAAGCTGACTCCAATCATGGTACAATTCTTTATTCAGGATCGATAAATAGGCCTAATATCAAAAAAGAAATTATTGACTACTTAGAAGGTGGAAAAGATACTTATGATAAGAAGCGTCAGAAATATAATTTTTGAAAAACTAAGCCCACATACATCCTTTATTTATTTTGAAATCCTGCTGAAAAAAGTTTTGGCGAAGCCAAAAATTAGTAGGCAAAAAGAAAAAGGGGTGTGGGGAAAATGAATTTTTGCCTACCAAACCAGTCCGCTAAAAGCGGACTAGGACGAGAAAACGTTTCCGCTATTCTGCGTTAGCAGAATATCAAAACAGAAAAATTTTCGTTTCCTTAATTGAAAAAATTTGCGAGGGGGCTATTAAAAGAATATTTAGAAAATTTTTCTGTTTTGCTCGCCGAAGCAGAGGCGAGCGGAAACGCTAGACAGAATTGTTATTCGTAGGACAGCAATTAAAAATCAATCAGGATTTTCTTCAAAAAAAGTTCGTCCTGCGTCTAGTAAGTTCTGCTGGAATAAAAAATTAAGTCCTTTTAGGGCTTAAGGTATTTTGAATATTAAATATTAAAATTTTTAGTTATGAAATTTCATTTTTCTAAAAAATTTATTATTATTTTAGCAATCATAATTGTTGCTATAATCGTCTTTTTTATTATAAAAGCGACTAATAAAAATAATAATTATGACTTATTTACGGTTCAGAGAGGAGATGTGCGTCAAGAAATCAGCGAAACAGGCACAGTCAAGAAAGGAGAAGAAATTGATTTGAGCTTTAAAACTTCAGGCAGAATTGAGAAACTTTATATTAAAAAAGGAGACGCAATTACTATGAATACTTTGATTGCTAAGATTGATAATGCAACTATTTTGCTTCAGATAGAACAGGCAAAGGCAAATCTAAGTTTAGCAGAAGCAGAGTCAAATAAATTATTAGCAGGAGCAAGCGAGGAAACAATTCAGGTTGCCAAAACAACAGTAAATAATGCGCAAAATATTTTAGAAAGTGAGCAAAAGGATTTAGAAAATACAAAAGCAGGCGCAGAGCAAGATTTAATAGAAGCATATGAAGATGCTTACAATACTATGGATGATGCTTATTTGGATTTATACAATGCCTTTGTTGTTATTGACTCTATCCATAGAACATATTTTATTGCTAATGAGCAGGATTCGGTTGATATTCAACAGAGAAAAACAAGCATAGGTATAAGTTTAGACGAGATGAAAAGCTATTTAGATTTATTGGGCCAGGCATTGGTTTATGGCGACATAGATGTTGCCTTAGAAGTTTTTGAAAGTTATTTATCAGAGGCAAAGGATCATTTATCAATAATTAAAAATATCACTGAAAAGCCGATTTGGCGCAATCAGATTTCTTCCACAGACAAGGCATCTCTTGATACCAATAGGAGTAATGTTATTTCTGTTTTTGCAAATGTCGTAGATGCTAAGCAGACCATATCTTCAACCCAAGTTGCCAATCAAACTAATATTAGCACTGCAGAAAACGCTGTTTTAACCGCAGAAAATAATTTGAAAACCGCAGAAAATAATCTTAAATTAGTAATTGCTGGCCCAAGAAAAGAAGATATTCAGCTTTATCAGGCAAAAGTTGATAGCGCAAAAGCAGATGTGAGTAGATTTGAGCAGAACTTGGCTGATGCTAAGTTAAGGAGCCCTATTGACGGTGAAGTAATAGACATTCATAAATTTGAGGGCGAAGTAATCCAGGCGACTACGCCTGTTGTTACAATTTTGCCAAGCCATAAATTGGATATAGAAGTGGATATTTATGAGGAAGATATTGTTAATATAGAAATAGGAGATAAGGTAGAGATATCTTTGGTTGCTTTTCCAGATATGGATTTTATCGGTCAGGTGATATTTATAGACCCGTCAGAAAAGTTAGTTAATGAAGTGGTTTATTATGAAGCAAAAATTTCTTTTGAAAGCGTTCCAGATAAAATAAAGCCGGGAATGACAGCTGATGTTTTAATCATCACAGACATAAGAGAAAATGTTTTATTGATTTCCAATGACGCTGTTTATAAAGAAGGAGGCAGGACAATGGTTAGGGTGTATAGAGATAATCAGGTTGAAGAAAGAGAGGTTGTTCTGGGGCTTGAGGGGAGCGACAATATGATTGAAATTATTTCAGGGCTTGAAATAGATGAGCAGGTAATTATTGATTAAGAGTTAGTGTTATGGAAAAAAAGCCAATTATTCGTTTGCAAGATGTTTGGAAGGTTTACCAGTTGGGAAAGGTAGATGTGCGAGCTTTGCAAGGCGTTAACCTGGAAGTAGAAACAGGTTGTTTTGTTACTATTATGGGGCCGAGTGGTTCTGGCAAATCAACGCTTTTAAATATGATTGGTTGCCTTGATGCTCCGAGCAAGGGAAAAATTTTTCTTGACAAGGAAGACACAAGCGTTTTTTCTGAAAGCAAATTATCTCAAATAAGAGGCAAAAAAATTGGCTTTATTTTTCAGCAATTCAATCTTTTGCATAATTTAACTGCCTTAGAAAATGTTATGCTTCCTATGGTTTTTCAGGGTATTTTGCAGGAAAAAAGGATAAACAGAGCAGAGCATTTATTGGATTTAGTTGGGCTAAAGGAAAGAGCGAAACATTTGCCCGCGGAACTGTCCGGTGGTGAGAGGCAGAGGGTGGCGATTGCTCGGGCTTTTGCCAATGAGCCGGAATTAGTTATTGCAGATGAGCCAACTGGCAACCTTGATTCCCATTCAGGAAAAAAAGTAATGGAGATGCTTACTAAATTTCATCAAGAAGAAAAAGGAACTTTGGTGGTTGTAACCCATGACCCGATGATAGCAGAATACAGCGAGCAGGTTATTAATATTAAAGACGGACAGATTATTAAAAATCATTCACAAGCAGAACAAGTGTTATGGCAGAAGTAAAAGAATATTTTAAAATAGGGATAAGAAACATTAAAACAAGGCGGTTGAGAAGTTGGCTCACTATTTTAGGCATTGTAGTGGGGATTTTTTTGGTAATTGCCTTAATATCTTTGAGCAGTGGCTTAAAAAATTCTATTATGAAACAGTTAAATGCTCTTGGAGGAGATATAATAATGGTTATGCCGGGATCTATGGATAATTTAATGATGACGATGGCTGGCGGGCAGAAATTAAGCAAAGAAGATATTCAGGCAGTTAAAGAGATAAGAAATGTAGATGTTGCTTTACATATGGATCAAAGATCTCAGTTTATTAGATTTAATAATGTTCAAAAATCTGTTTATTTAATAGGTATGCCATGGGATGAGGGAAAGGGTTTTTTAACTAATTTTCAAGGATGGGATTTAAGAGAGGGGACTTGGCCTACGCCCGGCAAAAGAGAATTAATAGCTGGTAGCATAGTGGCTGATGAGGATTTTTTTGGACAAGAGCTGACTCCAGGAGATACAGTCGTTGTTAATGGCAGGAAATTTAAAGTAAAAGGAATTTTAAATTCTGTTGGCAACCAGCAGGACGATATGGCCATCTATGTTGATTGGCCTATTTATCAGGAAACCACAGGAGATCGCTCAGGAGATGCTTTTGTTATTATGGTAAGACCTAAGGATGGTGTCCTGCCTGATGATTTAGCAGAAGAGATAGAAGATGCATTAGATGAGATAAGAAAGAGAAGAAGAGGAACAGATGTTTCTGATTTTTCCGTGATTACTTCAGAAAAAATGAGTTCAATCGCAGGTGGCATAACCGGAGCTATACAAGTAGCTGTGTTTCTTTTTGCAGCTATTTCTATTTTTGTTGGTGGATTAAGTATTACTAATACTATGTATACCGCAGTAAGAGAGCGCACCAGAGAAATAGGAGTAATGAAAGCCGTAGGAGCCACAAACAAAGCAATTATAACTATATTTCTAATAGAGTCAGGGATTGTTGGGTTGGTTGGAGGAGCTGGAGGAGTGATTTTCGGTTTAACTGTTGCCAAGCTTGTAGAATATTATGTAAAAGGAGATTCTGCCTTTGGTTTAGAGGCATATATCTCGCCTCAATTAATTATTTTTGGATTGTTGTTCTCATTTTTTGTTGGATGTATGGCTGGTTATTTTCCAGCAAGACGGGCAGCCAAGCTTAAGCCCACAGAAGCACTGCGAAGCTATGAGTAGTGTTCCGCTCAAATATCTTATTTTAAGATGACGCAACGAGTTCCCCTTATTCATAAGGCAATAATTCCGCTTTGCAACAAGGCATCGGGTCACTGGCTGTCCAAATCTCCAGCGTGATTTGTCAGCCTGCGTCCCTCAACCTGTTTGCCCCTCGCTTTGCTCGGGGACCATGCCAAACAGGTCTGCGGGAGCTGCCCCTCAACCTTATTGCTTCGCTCAATTATT
>JAHIEL010000045.1 GCA_018901715.1 Patescibacteria group bacterium | reverse complement strand
TGCTCTTTGTCCACTTTATCTAAGTTGGTTGGAATAATTGATAACATAATTTCAATAATATTTAATAATATTTTTTCAAAACCTTTTCATATCTTATTATACAACTTTTAATGACTAAAGTTAACAATTTATGATATTATAAATATGTAAATATATAAATATATGAAAATCTTAGCAAAAAACAAAAAAGCATATAATGAATACCACATCTTAGAAATCCTGGAGGCAGGCATTGTTTTGACTGGGCAGGAAGTAAAATCAATAAAAACAGGCAAAGCAAATATGCTTGGCTCTTTTGTAGTATTAAAAGGGGAAATACCACAACTTTTAAATACTAAAATCCCGGCTTATCAGCCGAAAAATGCTCCTGCTGATTATGATGAAGCAGGCACTAGAAACCTGCTTCTAACCAAAGCAGAAATCAAGCGACTCCTTGGGAAATCAAAGCAAAAGAGCTTGACAATTGTGCCTTTAAGAATGTATACTAAGCAGAGCAAAATAAAGGTAGAAATTGCTGTAGTTGAAAAAAGGGACAAAAAAGATAAAAGAGAGATTATGAAAAAGCGAATTTCTGACCGAGATATAAGAAGAGAATTGAAAACTAGGGGGTGAAAGTTTCGACAGAGCACATTTCCAAAATCAAGCAAGCAGAGTATTCTTAAATCTCTTAAAACTTTAAGAACCAAATAAGTGCCAACTTATTCTCCAGACCTGCTTATGCTTATGCTTAAGTAAGGTCGGTGTTTTTAACACCCGTCTAATTTGCTGATTCTTGATAAGCAAATTCTGGCGTAATATTTTCAAGATAAGCAATGCTTTCTGCCCTAAAAGTATTGTCGAAAACAATAGAGCTTGGCTGAAAATATTTTTTCTAATTTTAATTTCTCAGCTGAAAACCAAATTAGAATAAGCTTGTAGAATGATTTTGTTATTGTCTCTGGACGGGAGTTCATCCTCCCCACCTCCACCAAAAAAATATTAATAGAGCGCATTGATAAAAAGAATCTTAGTAAACAATACAATAAGGGCAAGAGAAGTAAGGTTAATTAGTGAAACAGGAGAGCAATCAGGAATTGTCCCTATTGAAAAAGCGCTCCAACAAGCAAAGGAGCGCGGCTTAGATTTAGTACAGGTAACGGAAAAAGTGGAGCCCCCTGTTTGTAAAATTATAGACAAGGGAAAATATCTTTATCAATTAAAGAAAAAAGAGAAAAAGCAGTCCCAGAGAAAAGGCGGGGAAACAAAGGGCGTGCGTTTAAGGTTTAGCACTTCGGAACATGATTTGGACATTAAGGCAAAACAGGCCAACAAATTTTTAGAACAAGGAAATAAAATAAAAATTGAACTAATTTTAAGAGGCAGAGAAAAAGCGCTGCAAGAACATGCTAACAAGCAGATTGAAAAATTTTTGGAAATCCTTAAAAATTATACAGCAATAGAAATTGATAAACCGAATAAAAGATTAGGCAACAGAATCGTTTTAATAGTTAAGAAGCAATAATTATGCAAAAGGCAAAGACAAAAAAATCAATAACTAAAAGATTTAGAATAACAAAGAATGGAAAAATTTTGAGAAGAGCTATTGGTCAGAACCATTTGTTATCCAAAAGGTCAAGCAAAAGGAAAAGAAGATTAGGAAAATGGATAGAACTTTCTTCAAGCGAGGCCAAGAAAATCAAAAAAATGGTTCGCGCTTAATTTAGATATTCATATATTCGTAATTCGTAAGTAATCCTAATATGCCAAGAGTAAAAAGAGGAACAATTGCCAACAAAAGAAGAAAAAAGCTTTTAAAACACGCTAAGGGTTTTAAATGGGGCAGAAAAAATAAATTTCGTTTAGCAAAGGAGGCGTTAATGCATGCCTGGTCTTATCAATACAGAGACAGAAGAAATAAAAAAAGAGATAAGAGACGACTCTGGCAAGTCCAGATAAATGCAGCATTAATGAAATATAATATCTCTTATAGCAAGTTTATGGGTCAATTGAAAAAGAAAGAAATTCAGGTTGATAGAAAAATATTATCCCAATTAGCAAACGAGCAACCAGAGATTTTTGAAAAAATTGTAGAAGAAGTTAAAAAGAAATCTTAAAAAGTTAAAAAACTAACATTAAAACCAAAAACCGCTGAAAAGCGGTTTTTGGTTTTACTAAGCGTAAAAAACCTGATTATTAGGGCTGTAAAATGTCTTCAGTCCGGCCGTTGATTGAAATAATTACGCTATCTACTGTTGAAAATTGTTTTAAGGTTTCCGTGATTTGGGCTCTAATCGCCGCCACTCGACAGGAGCCACCGACCTGAAACTCCAATTGTTCATTAAAGTCAACTTTAGCCACACTATTTTCAATAGTTAAACTTTGAACTCTCACTCCTGGATTTATGTTTGAGATAAATCCTTTGTTGATTTCTTCTTGGGTTGCTCCTCGCAAGAGACTTTCAGCTGATGTCATGGCAACTGCTAAGGTCTTGGGAACTCGTCTTTCAACAGCTATGGTTTGAGAACAATCAAAATACGGGTCATTTACAAAATTAGAGTCGCTTAAAAATATTTTCACAGTCATAAAATCTTGCGTAATATCCAGCGCCTCTTTGAAATAAACTGGGATTATCAATTCATCCGCATGCTCTGGCAATCCTGACGGATTGTCTTTTTCTAAAATCAATCTGCCCTTTTTAGTAGAAGGAACTGCAAAGGGAAAAAGGGTATCAAATGATACAAAGTCCTCTGTCATCCAATCGCCCAAGGACTGAACTGGCATTACTCCCAAGAGAAAACCATTATCGTCAAAAAGTTTAACAGGGAAACTAGCTTCAAAAAACCAAAACCCTCTTGCTTCTCCTTTAATAGAAAGCGGACTCTCAATTATTTGGTTTGGACGAGGATTATCTATTTTTATCAAATCTAATTTTTCTAATTCGTTTCCAATGTCTTCTATAAAAATCCTGCCATCAGTGGTCTGGCATTTCCGAGGATAACTTTCCATTACTAAATAATTAGCAGAAACACATTCTTCAAAATTATTAATATCAACCATGGGTGCTTCTCCTGGCTTAAACATTATGAAGCATACTGAAGCTCCAAGGACAATGATTATTATTGAAAAAATAAGTATTTTTTTGTTCATATATTTATTATATCAAAAAATCAGTATGTGATAAAGAAAAACCACTCAAAAAGCGATTCATTGGTTGTCTTCCCTATTCATCCCAGAACTTCAGAGAATCAAGTCCAGCGGGGGGTGGGGAGAGGATTCTTAGACACTTTTCTTGGGCGAATTTAAGCCCTCTCGGCCGGGAGTTATTTTTTTGTTTGGAGTCTATGTTTGGAAGTTAAACCTCTAAACACTTGAAAAGTTCTCTCTATTTATAATGCAATGCAATATTAGAGCCTATTTTATGATAAAATGATCTGCAACCACACCAACAATATAACCAGCCAAGGCAGCTATACTCGCTATAAAAAATACTTCTAACCCCGCTTTCCACCATCGGCGCTTCGTAAACTTAGTAGTCATACACCCAAGCATAAATAAACCAAGCAATGTAATCGCTATGGATAAAATCATGGATAGAAAGATTGGAAAAAAGAAGTAAGCTAAAATCGGTATAGCCCCACCAATTATATAAGAAAAAAACATAAAAACTCCACCCCTTAGCGGTTTTTCTATTGTCTCAGGACTAATGTGAAGTTCTTTATATGCCATTTCTTGAAGAAATAGCGATTTATTTTTTGAAGCTACTAATGCCATTTCTTTAGCAAGATTTAATGGCCAACCATCCCTAATATAAATCTCAACTAATTCTCTCTTCTCTGCCTCAGGGTATTCTTTAATTTCTGTTTCTTCTTCTTCTAGTTTGCGATCAGCAATATCTTTCACTGATTTAGCCGAAAGATAAGAACCAACCCCCATGGATATTGATTCAACTATAATAACCACCAAACCAGACAAAATAACGATAGAACGGTTGTTGGTTCCAACCGCAATACCAATTAATACTCCAAGGGTTGAAATCATGCCATCCTCTATGCCAAATACCACTTCTCGGATAACAGATAAAATTCTGGATTTTTGATGATGAATAAAATTTGGTCTTCTTACAATTTTTTGCATAATCTTTATATTTCCAATTACCTCATTCTACCAAAGAGTCGCCGCTTTGGCGATTTTTTGATTGTTTTGGAAACCTGGTTTCCAAAGTTATCGCATACCTGCTCCGCTAGTAGAGCTTGAATTATAATGTCGCGCCTTCCTTTTTAAGCATCATTTCCTTAATTTTTGAATCTTTAAATCCTCCCCTGAAGCCACCAACTGTTCCGTCTGATTTTATTACTCTGTGGCAGGGGAGTCCTTTTATATTATGAGTTGCCATAATATTTCCAACTGCCCTAAACGCCTTGGGTCTGCCTGCTCTTTTTGCCACCTCTTTATAACTTAAAATTTTTCCCTTGGGAATTTTAGCAACTACTTTATAAACTTTTTTTTGAAATTCTGTTGGCATTCTATTTGTTAAATTTGACTGGGACAGACAAACGAATCTCATTGTCAATATCATGGGGAAGTCGTATCGGGGGAAGTCGGACTTCCCCCGGATAAGTTTGCCGAGATCGTTTCTCGGCGGAAGGACTAGGAAGGTCTCGCAAAAAGGAAAAATTAACAAAATCGTGCCATTTTGAAAAAATCAGCTGTTAGCCCTTACTGGGCAAGATCTCCCAGTCGTAACTTATTGGGGACTGTCCCCACTCAAAATAAGATATTTGCCTGCTTTTTTTAAAATTTTTCTTGGTCCCCAAAAAGTGATTTTTTTTATTGCTTCTTCAAAATTAAACCAGTTATAACCAATATGTTCGTTAGATATATTCACTTCTGTTTCTTTTGTTTTAACCAAATAAAAAATTACTCTCTTAAATATCTTTTTTTCTTTAAGCTGAAAAAAATATCTAATTTCTTTTCTAAAATTAGGCAAAATACTCAAATCTTTAATACCTGTTTCTTCTTCTATTTCTCTTCGTAAAGTATCAACTTCTTTCTCTCCTTCCTCTATATGCCCTTTTACTAATCCCCAATAATCTTTTTTAGTGCCAGGATAATGAAGAAGGAGGAACTTTAATTCCCCCTCTTCTGTCCTGCGATATATTGCTGCTCCTATTGATTTATGCATAATTACTGCTGAACACAAACTCCGTCTTTACATCCATTTGGACATTGATAGACCATTGCATAAGGAATATCATTCTCACAAATTGCTTCATATAAATATGGACCGCTTGTAACACAAGCCCCTCCGCCCGGACCTATGTGAGCAACCGAATCGCCCATATTAGTTGAATAATAGAGTTTACAACAATCAATTCTGCCCTCAACATCGTAAGTGCTTGATTTTGCATTACCGTATTGATAATAATCTGCTCCGCCATCTGAGTCAGTGCAATTACCGATTGTTCCGCTACTCGCGACACTAAAAGTTTTTATTTTCTCATTATTACTCTCATTTGTTTCAGATAACCTCTGACTAGAGTCAGTCAGAAAAGTAAAACTATGCGTGCCAGAGGAAAGCGTTTGAACTATTGGACAATCAATCGTAGCACTTTCACCAATGCCTAACATTTTTGTCATTGCATCGCAAATTCTATAACCAGTGCCTTCCATAGAGCCAGAACTAACTTTTGTAATAATGCCACCGCTCACATATGGCATCTTCTCATCGCCTATATTTTTAATAATAACATCAAAGCTTATCTCATTATTGGCATTAGGAGAGCTTGGTTTCACAGATACTGAAGAAACAATTAAGTCCGCTCCCTTAACAGTTGTTCCTTTGACTGTAACTTTTACAAACTTAGGACTTGTCCAAGCGTATTCTGTTTTCCCGTCAGGCAAAGTTCCAAAAAGATAGCCATAGTAATAATAATCACCAACACTACTTTCGTTTAAGGTATAAGTTTTTGAACAGCTTGTCTTTTTATCACAATAACTAGTGTGCCATTCATTGTCCCAAAGCGTTTTTATCATGCTTACCCCGTCTCCGTCTTGAGCTGTAACAGTAAGATTGAAGCTCTCTCCAGCGCTCACTTGTGTCTTACTAACAGATATGCTTCCTGTCAAAGTGCTGTTATCTTCTGGTTGTTGGCAAGTAACACAATAATTCTGTTGTGTAGAACCAGAATAACAAAATTGATTTCCTAGCGGAACAATTTTTCCTTGTGATCTACATTCGGTTGACCATCCGCTATAGCTACTACACCAATACCCTTCTCCATATTCTTTGGCACAATCAACTATTGTTTGTTTTTCTGCTACTGTTACTGTTACTGAATTAGTAGATATCCTTTCTCTATTGCCGTCTAAATCCTTTCCATAAACATACCCTCTGTATGTGTATGTTCCTGACTTTGATTCGGAAAAAGTCCATGTTTTAGTATAAGAAATCCCGTCAGCAGAATCTTGATGCCATGCGCCTTGATAATATGCCCATAAATATTCTAAACCATTATCGTCTTGCCCTGTCATTGTAAGCTTTATTGTCTCTCCAATATTAAACTCTGTTTTATTCACAGAAAGAGTGCCAGACACAGGGTCATTTTGTTCTCCTTGGCAAACCAATGTTTCGTTATAACAATTGTTATCCTCATTAGATTCAGCAATCTGATGATCCCAGTCAGCGCAAATACCAATACGATATGACTGACCCACAACTCCGCATTCCCAATTGTCAAAATAAAATGTATTAGAGCGACCTGCTGCCATAGAACTAATATTGTCTATGCCACCTCTTTCGCTGTCCACAGTAAAAAAGGATTGGGATGTCGGTGACAAGGCATTGCCTTGATTTTTAACAGTATAATAAAGCTTACCATCGTTATTGCTAATTTCAGCACTTGTAACTATCAAATCTGGATACGATTCCTCATAACAAGTGCCACAATAACTATAAGTGTTGTTACCGGATTGACAAACTTGCCCTGTTGGTAAATTGATAATCTTACCTTCGCCCTGACATTCTTTCTCCAACACATAATAAGAACTACACCAATATCCTTCTCCATATTCTTTGGCACAATCAACTATTTCTTCGGTAGCAGTTACTACAACTCTTATTGTCTTTGGCTCTGTCCATGCAGTTTCTTTTAGCCCACCCGGCTCTTTGCCATAAATATAACCCTTGTACACATAAGTGCCTGGCTTTGATTCAGAAAAAGTCCAGGTCTTTGTATAAGAAGTTCCATCAGCAGAATCTTTGTGCCACTCTCCCTGATAATGTGCCCACAAATATTCTAAACCATCATCATCCTGCGCTGTGATAGTGAGCTCAATTGTTTCTCCTACGCTAAACTCTGTCTTATTCACAGAAAGCGTGCCAGACACAGGGTCGTTTTCCTGGCTCGGAATTACACAATTATAAAACATAAACCTTATTACGGCCATAAATTGAACCGAGCTTAAATTAGATGCTTGGACATCAAGGTCTTCCATTGCTTCTTTAGCTTCTTGGTATTCAATCTTGCTATTATTATTACTGTCATAATATTCAATAATCTCTCTATGATTAGTATAAGCAGAAGTGCAAGCATCTCCAGCCATGGCTGTGATAGGAATAATGAATCCGAAAAGAACTATAAGAAAAATAAAATATTTTTTAAACATAATATAAAAATTAATTATTAAATTATTATTTCTTAATGATAAGAACCTTTCGCTTCGCTCAAGAACCTTGAATGTTTTCCTCGCTATGCTCGAAAAGCCATTGTCTAAGAACCTTTCGCTTCGCTCAAGAACCTTGAAATTAAATTTTTCACATATATTTTTTAATGTAATTTAATTATAGCAAATATGAACTCATGGGTCTACCTGTCTCTTTTTTCTGGAGAAACAAAATCTAATTCAAGTTTTTTATAAATCTCTTTTTCCGTCCTGCCAGCCAACATCTTTTTTCCTTTAAAAAGTCCATATTCATTAAGTTTTAAGCCCTTGGAAATCGCGTGTTTCCTAATTTTAATATTATAATCCTTAGAGCCAGTAAAATACATAAGCGCTGCGCCATATGACTCTTTGGGCACAATTCTTAAATCACAATTAATGCCTTGTTTCAAGCGGACTGAACTTTTGGTTTCACCTTTGCCCCAAACCCTTGCAACCTCTGAAAAAGTTGTAAAATAATCCATTACTTTTTTCGGACTGTTCGTCACTACTAAAATATCAATATCGCCGACTGTATCCCCTTTTCTTCTAATTGAGCCGGCAAGAACCACTTTTTTGACTTCTTTCAACTTATTCAATTTTGCCCTAATATCTTTAGCTGTTGGTAAGATTTTTTCAATAATAAATCTCTTTTTTGATTTTTCAAACAAAGCAATATTTTCTAAAATATTTTTTTCTGTTTTTTCTCCAAAACCAATAAGCAAAGCGATTTTGTGCTCTTTTGCTGCGTTTTCCAAATCTTTTAAGGAAGTAATGCCTAATTTCTGATAAAATATTTTAATGCTTTTTGCGCCCACACCATTTATTGCCATTAGGGTATCTATGTCAATCGGCACTTTTTTCTTCCATTTGTCATAATATTTAATCTTTCCAGTTTTAATATATTCTTCAATCTTTTTAGCAATGCTTTTGCCCACGCCTGGAATTTTTTCCAATTCTTTAACCCCTCCTTTCTTGTAAATGTCAAAAACGCTCTCTTTTAGATTTTCTAACGCAATCGCTGCTTTTTCATATGCTTGTGGCCTAAATGCTGCCTCTTCCATTTCTAAAAAATAGCCGATTTCAAACAAAATATTTGCTAATTCCTGATTTATCATAATATTTTATTCTATCATAAAACAAAAAAGCCATAAATAATGACTTAATTGTCTAATCTTTTTTTACTTTTTTGCTTTTGCTTTTGTTGTTCGCTTTTTCTCCTGTGCTTTTTTATTCTTATTATTAATAAAAGAAAATTCTCTGTCTATGGTGGCTATAAACTTCAGAAGAACTGGATCGTCAATCTTTTCTTTAATAGTTATCCACCAAGGCGTGATAGGAAAACTTTTATCTTTCTTCCAATACTCAATTGCCTGGACTAAATTAACCACCTGATCTACTTGATAAACAAATCTGCCTTCTTTTGTGAGTCCTTCTTCAAAATCTATCCACAAATTTACCATCTCTTCGCGCAATTCTTTAGGCAGGTCACTTGTAAGTTTTGACAATGCTTTCCATTCTGTATTGAGTTTTTCCATCAACCATTCTAATCTTTGAGTATAAGGAACTCGCGGTGGCTTAGATACTAATTTTTTAACATCTTTTATACCAGTGGCAAGAACCGGATCATACGGTGTCTGGTCTCCTGCATATACCTCGCACAAATCATGGACTAAAGCGATTTTCACAATCCTATCAGTATCTAATCCCTTAATTCCTCCTAAAAACCACGCTAAAAATGCCATCTGAAATGTGTGCTGGGCAACTGTCTCTGGATTTTTAACTCCAGCCAAAATCCAGCCGGTCCTGCCTAAACGCTTTAATTTTCCTACTTGAATTATAAAATTCAGAATATCACACATTTTGCCCTTTTCGCACTTCTTTTTATTTTTCAAGAAAAGACCATCTATTTCTTTTCTAAGCTTAGAAATTAAAGGATCTTTTAAATTCTTTTTCATCCATTTGGTCCAATTAATCTCTTTAATTTTACTATCTGTTTTCCTATATTCTAATGCCTGTAGATAACTTTCAATCTTTCCAACTTCCCATGAAAATTTTGCTAATTTCGTTCTCCTCTTGCCCGTCTCGCTCCATAAGTCAAATACTTCCTTTTTTATATCTTCTGGCAACCTGAAAACTAGGCGCTTTAAAACTTTTTCTTCCTGTTTTTTTCTCTCAATTTCGGTTTTCTTTTGAGCAACGCCAGACACTTGGGATAACTTCTGAAGCAATATATCAATGGCTTTCCTGTTTTCTTTTAATAAAATATCTTTAGGAAGCAATGAGTCATAGGGCGTTTGTTCGCCAAGAAAAATGTCCGGAAGGTGATGGATTAAGATGCTTTTTAAAAGCTTTTTCTCGTCCAGCTTTTTCTCCTTATTGAGCGCCCAAGCTAAAATTGTAGCTCTGAAAATATGATCAGCAGAAGTTGCGGGGTTTTTCACGCCATAAAGAAGCCAACCCTTTCTCTCGGCCTGTTTGAGTTTTCCTGTTTTTACAAAAAAATTAAGTAATGATTTCATCTTGCGATACAAAAAGAGGACTAATGCCCTCTTTTTATTTTACTTCAAAGCTGTTTATAAATAATCTTTTTAATCTTGTAAATTGTCTTCACTGCTGATTGCACTCTTACTTCATCTCCCGCCTTGCTACCCAAAAGAGAATTACCTACTGGAGACCTGTGGCTAATCCTGCCAAGTGTAGGATTGGCCTCAATTGATCCAACGATTGTAAATTCTGTTTTCTGGCCTTCTACTTCTAAAATAACAGTAGCCCCTAAGTCAACAATTTTTCTTCTATTTGTCGGAGGCAAAACAATAAGCACATAATTCTTAAGGATAGATTCTAATTCGTCAATTCTTGCTTCAAGCAAATTTAAATCCTCCTGAAATGTTGCGAATTCAGAATCAATAGTTTGAGAAGAAGGAATGACTGCTTCGTCTTTCTTTTTAATATCCCTCGCATTCTTTAAATTCTCAAGCTCTTGTTCAAGCTTTTGCAAACCCTTATTTGTAAGATATTGTTTATTTTCGGTTTCCATAAATAAACTTAGGCACTATATTATTCTAATAAGCTGAATAGTTTTGTCAAGCCACAAAAATCCTTTTCCAGGATTTAAATATCCTGTTATTTTAAGAAAACGAAAACCATGGCTTTTGCCGTGGGGATCTATCTAAAAAACATATAGAAAACTCCTGCTATAACTCCGAAAAAGAAAAATAGAGATAAAAGAAAATAAGCAGGATTCATTTTTTGAGAATGCTTTTTCCTTAAATAAGCCCTATAAAGCACAATCACAATAAATCCTTCTAGCCCGACTGCCAAGGCTCCAGTAAAATTAATAATCTGAATAAATTCTCTTAAGCCGATTAAAAATAAAATTAAAGGCACAAAAGCAGAAATTAACCATGATTTATTTTTTGAAAAATGCATATCATATAAAAATACCTTCTTCAAAGTTAAGCCAAGCGCTATAAAAGAACTAAAGCAGGTTATCAATCCAAAGATAAAGCCAATATAAACGACTTCTGGCCCTATTTTCCCAACTAGACCAGAAAATGCATCTTGGCTAGTAGTTCCGCCTGAAACTCCAAAAACTAAAGCAGTGAATAGTAGATATGTGATAATGGAAATTGAAATGCCTGTGCAAATGACTTTTCTAAGCTGTTTTCTGCTACCTTTTAAAACCTCTTTTACTTCTGGAAGAATAGCAGAGCCCCACAAAGCAAAAACCACAATGCCATAAGGCAAAATAAAATAATTAAAATCAAAATTAAAAAAATTAGAAACCTGAATTTCAGGAATGGTTTTGAAACAAAGGAAAATAAGCAAGCCAAAAAAGATTAAAAGAATTAAAAATGAAGTTAAGGCAATTCCTTTAATGCCTCTATAAACCAAGACACTGCCAGCAGTAAAGAAAATCAAAACATAGATTAAAGAGTTCATTTCAAAAAAGGGAGAAACAAGTCCTTGTAAAAACGAACCACCTATAATTAAATAGGCAAGTTGAGCGCCGAATAGCCCGAAACACATACTCATTAGAGCAATCCTGCCCCATGCCTTGCCAAGGTATTTGTAAACATAACCAGGGAAGCGATGTTTTTCTTTGGTTCCAATAACTATATCTCCGACAATCAAATGGATTACTATTGCGACAGTACCAATTAGTAAAAAATAGAAAAGTAAAACAAAAAAGCCGCTTTTTGAAGCAACAAATGGAAGACCAAAAATAC
The DNA here is from genome assembly GCA_018901715.1 of Patescibacteria group bacterium. GTDB lineage: Bacteria > Patescibacteriota > Minisyncoccia > Minisyncoccales > PEYH01 > JAHIEL01. The sequence goes on along the minus strand of JAHIEL010000045.1, from coordinate 11,406 downwards.
CTACCCCAATTATAGTCCCCACAAAAATAGAAAGGGCTTTAATAAAATTAGACATCTCTATCTTTATTTTTACTAAACTTTATAAACTCGGTATCCGTCCCTTATTTTCTGCGACACCTTCATTCCTACCTCATCTCCTTTTTTGGCTTTATTGATTTTCTTATGCTCTACCTCCATTGAATCAATCGCTTGCTCAAAATCAATATCACCGCCTACAATTCTAATAGTGTCTCCGACTTTTAAAGGGGCGATCAACTTAACCACAGCAACTCCGATTTTATCAAAATAGTGAATTACTTTTCCAATCAATTTTCCTTCAACTTCATCTGGCATAAATAAATAATTGTTTAAATTAAAACGACCTTTATTTTTGTTTCCTTAAATAAACTTCTTAATTCAATATATCATAAAAAATTTTAAAAGAGAAACAAAAAAATGGCCACACAAGAACTCCTCTTTCTACTTTTCTAACTTTTATTTATTTTTTTAATAAATCACTAATTCTCTTTGCTTCTTCTGCTGGCAACTCTTTAAAAACCTCTTTTTCAAAAATCTGGGATTTATCATATAACTCATCTTCAAATTCTCTTGGTTGTAGATGAATGTGCAGATGATCAACTTTTAGATTATCCTCTGCCTGAAAAGGCCTATAATTCTGTCGAATATCACAACCCTTGGCAATATTCTTTAATATCTTCTCCTGATATTCTGTCACAGTATCAAATAATTCCTTCTTTTCCTCTTTATTCAATTCAGAAATTTTCTCAACATGTCTTTTGGGAATAACAAGCAAATGCCCTTCCATTAATCTATGATTGCTTAAAATAACAAGAGTATATTCTTTTTCTTCTATAATTCTTGTTCTCTCTTTATCGATTTCGCAAAATACACAATTCATATTGTTTCTTCGGAAATCCTTTTAATTTCGTCTTTAAGCAACATTAAAGTTTCGGTCTTAAGGGTCTTTCTAATAGAATTAAATCTTTTATAAGGCAAAAGGAAATTCAGGTCTTGATTAATAACTTTTTCAGTAACTTTTTTATCAATAAAACTTCTTAACTCTTTAAGATAAGAAAGCGTTGATTTTTTAGTTCTCTGTTCAATAATTTCTTTTTTATAATCAAAGCCGCGAGACAAAAAATAATGAATATCATAAACATCTCTGCCTGCTACAGTGCCCTCTTTTTTATGCCTATCAGTTAGAGCAATAAGCTTATTGGCGAAAATGCTTTCTAAAGTTTGGCAAATAGCTGTTCTGTCAATGTCTTTCAAATATTGTGCCTTATGATCAATAGAGGTAAAAGGATTATCAATAATCTCAAGCTTAATGGTGTTTCTCTGGTCTGAGGGGGACTGATATTTCAAAAAAAACTGCAAAGCTTTTTGGCTCTCGTCTTTTATTGTTAAATCTAAATCTTCAAAAATAGAATGCATCTGCTCTCTTAATTCTTTTTTATCAGCTCCTTTTTTCAAATCAAAATCTAGGTCTACTGAAAATCTGTCTAAAAAGCCAAGCATAGAAGAACAAGTGCCTCCTTTGAAGAAAATATTGCTCGCTATTTTTTGATTATCTAGCAATCTTATTAATAAGCGATATAATTGGGCCTTGTGATAAGCCCTTTGTTGATTAATGTCAAACATTTATTTATAACCAATTATTTTTTGTATCTCCTTAACTTTATCCCAATCAATTGATTTGGGTACATCAAAATGATATTTAGGACTAAAATAAAGCATATCAGCTACTGCTCTTTCCAGAGTAGCTTGCTTAATGTTATTTTTTTCTATTATACCTGCCTCGTTGAATAGGAAGGCATTTTTCATTTGTCGGGAAATATAGAAGTGATTCTTTATCTTAAACTTTTTTGATTGATTAGAAATTAAAGTGATATATGGAATAGGTTGAGATATAACGCCTACTTGAGACAAAATAGTTTCTGTTGATAAATAAGAAAAAGAATGCAGAAAAGCCATCCCTATTTCTACTGGGTCTATTTGCCCTAAAGGGGTTTTGGAATAGAGCCCTTTCTGTATTCTTATAAGAACTCCTTTTTTTACATATCTCATTATGGTGGTGTAAAGCGTGTTTTTACTATCTATAGCCCAAAGCAAAAACAGGTCTTGTGTATGGAAAAGATTTTTGGGACTTTTTAAAAGCAGATTAAGTTTGCTCTGTTTTATATCTTGTTCTCGCATACTGTACATTTATGTATAGTATAACACAACAAAGCACTAAAAACAAGTTAATTTATATTTTCTTTCTGCACCAGACCTCTTTATGAGGTCGGGGCGGGGGCGGGAGGATGATCAATGATTAGCGATTAGTGATTATTGATCGACCCTTCGTCGCTTCGCTTCTCAGGGTATAATGGCAAGTAAATTCACTGATGTAGACCTTCGTCGCTTCGCTTCTCAGGGCACAAGAAATTCTAAAACTCGCTTTGCTCGTTAAGATTTTCTAGTGTGCCCCCAGCAGGAATTGAACATGCATCTCAAACTCCGGAGGTTTGTGTTCTGTCCATTAAACTATGGGGGCTAAATTTTCTGCTAAAACAAAAAAGTTTTTCCCTTTTTTGCTTCTTTGCTGTTTTTCTACTTTTTTAATAATAAAACCTGCTTTTTGTAAAAATTTTTTTAACTCTCTTAAAGAAAAATTATGAACATATCTTTGCATCAAAACCTCCCCTTTACTATTTTTGAAAGGATAGAAGATATCCTTAAAATCAAGCTTTGTTTTGCCTAATAACTTAAACATAGTATATTTAAACAACAGCTTTCTTGCTTTCTTGTTATCTTCCAAATCCCAAACAGTTAAAAACAATTCTCCTTTTGGCTTTAAAACTCTTTTAATTTCCTTTAAAAATTTTATTCTAAAACTTTTAGAAGGAATATGATGCAAAACAGAAAGGCAAAATACCTTATCAAAACTGTTATCATTAAAAGGAAACTCAAACGGTTTTGTATGAAAAATTTTTGCTTCAGGATATCTTTTTTTAGCTCTTTCAATCATTCCTTCTGAAAAATCTATACCGCAATAATCTGTATTTTCCAATAGAATTTCTTTTAACCGTCCATTTCCGCAACCAATATCTAAAATCTTATCCTCCTGCTTGATATATTGGCTAAATAGCTTAAAATCAGAAGGTATCCAGCTTCGCCTATTATCAAAAACCTCTGCAATTGAGTTGTAATCATCTCTGGTCTTATCTAATAAATATTTTGCAAATTCTGGTTTCATATTGTGTCTGCACGACCCGTTCTACTCGCTTTTTGTGCGACCCGTCCGACCTCCTCCTCCCACGCGACCCGCCCTCATTAAAGAGGACGGGTCGCACGGTGATAACTGCAACGAGGCCCGGCCTCGTTGCAGTTATCCACAGGTTGCACCGAGGTTTGCAACGAGGACGGGCCTCGTTGCAAATTAATTGCAAAAAATAAAGGCGGGGAGGACAAGCGGATTTTATTAAAAAATTATGACAATTGAAGAAAAAATAATAATTGCTTTTTCAGAACAAACGGAAAAAAACCGCAAAATTTTAGATTCTTTAAAAAGAAGTTTTGCTAAAAAAGAATCTAAAGGAATGATTAAAAACTCCCAATTACTTGAAGCTTATCATAAGTTGATAAAAGAAAAAAGAATAGAAAAAGATTTAAAAACAGAAGAAGTTTTAAGAATAAGAAAAGTTCGCTCATTGTCTGGGATTGTAATTGTTTCAGTTTTGACAAAACCATATCCCTGCCCTGGAAAATGTATTTATTGCCCACAACAAGAAGGAGCGCCAAAAAGCTATCTACAAGAAGAGCCAGCAGTAGCCAGGGCGATTATGTGTGATTATAAACCATATAGACAAGTTCAAATGAGAATCAAGGCGCTGGAAGCAATCGGCCACCCAACTGATAAAATTGATTTAAGAATAATTGGAGCTACTTGGTCTTTTTATCCTAAAAATTATCAAACTTGGTTTATTAAGCAGTGTTTTAAGTCAGTTAATGATTATCCAAAAAATAAAAAAGGCACAAAGGCCTTGGAAAAACTTCAAAAAGAAAATGAAAATGCCAAGCGCAGAATAATCGGCATTACCATTGAAACAAGGCCTGATTTTATAGATATTAGAGAAATAAAACGGCTACGAGAATTAGGAATTACCAGAGTAGAGCTTGGAGTCCAGAGCATATACAATGATGTTTTAGAAATTAATAAAAGAGGACATAATATAGAACAAACAATAAAAGCTACAAAATTATTAAAAGATGCTGGTCTTAAAATCTGTTATCAAATGATGCCCAATTTATTAGGGTCGCACCCTAAAAAAGATTTTGAGATGTTTGAGCAACTTTTTTCCAATCCAAATTTTAAACCAGATTATTTAAAAATTTATCCCTGTGCTTTATTAAAAGAAGCTCCGCTGTATAAGATTTATAAACAAAATAAATTCAAACCCTATACAGAAAAACAACTTATAGAACTTATAACCAAAATCAAAAAAATAACTCCCTATTGGTTAAGAATCCAAAGAATTATAAGAGATATCCCGACCAGCTATATTATTGAAGGAGGAACCAAAACCTCAAATATCAGGCAAATGATTCTTAAAATGGCTGAAAAAGAAAATTGGCAATGTAAATGTATAAGATGCAGAGAAGTAAAAGACAATTATAATCCAAAAGAAAAACTTAAGCTTTTCAGAGATGACTATGAGGCGTCAGAGGGTAAAGAAATATTTTTAAGTTTTGAAAATTATGACAGAACAAAACTTTATTCTATTTTAAGATTAAGAATTCCAAGCAGGGCGACACTGCCCATACTGGAAAATTCGGCGATAGTGAGAGAACTTCACACTTATGGCCAATTAATTGCAATTTCCAAAAAAGACAAGGCCCCGCAACATAAGGGTCTTGGGAAAAAACTAATGAAAGAAGCGGAAAAAATAGCAAAACAGGAAAACAAAAAACAAATTGCTGTTATTTCAGGGATTGGAGTTAGGGGGTATTACAGGAAATTAGGATATGGACTGAAACAAACTTATATGATAAAAAAGATATAGATAATTAAATAAGAACCTGCTCGCTTCGCTCGCAGAACCTTGAATGTTTTCCTCGCTCCGCTCAAAAAGCCATTGTCTAAGAACCTGCCTACGGCAGAACCTTGAAATTGAATTTATCATAATATTTGTTTAAATTAATGTAATCCAATTATAATTAAATAAAAAATATGCTTGGAATATATACAACAATCGCAATATTATTTTTCTTGTTCCTTTCTGGAATTAGAATTATAGACCAATATCAAAGGGGCGTAATTCTAACTTTCGGTAAATACACATCAACTAAATCCCCTGGTTTCCGCTGGGTTTTCCCTTTAGTTCAAAGGATGATAATAGTTGACTTAAGAATCACAACAGTTGATGTGCCAAGACAAGAGGCAATTACCAAAGATAATGTTCCAGTAGGCGTAAATGCTGTTGTCTATTTTAGAGTTCAAAAACCAGAAGCAGCTGTCTTAGAGGTAGAAGATTATCGCTATGCTGTTTCTCAATATGCCTTAGCTGCTTTAAGAGATATTATTGGTGGCGTTGAATTAGACACATTGCTTATTGAAAGAGAGAAGGTATCAATGGAGATTAAACAAATGGTTGATACAGAAACAGACCCTTGGGGAATTGATGTCACAGCAATAAAAATGCAGGACATAGAACTACCTGCTGGGATGAAGAGAACTATGGCTGCTCAAGCAGAGGCAGAAAGAGAAAAACGAGCTATTATTATAAGGTCTGAGGGCGAAGTAGCTGCTGCTGAAAATCTAAGAAACGCTGCAGAACTTCTGGCTTCTGCTAAAGGAGGTCTTGCTCTAAGAACTTTGGAAACTATTGATAATCTGCAACCAGATCCATCAAAGACCGTAATCTTTGCGTTGCCTATAGAGATATTAGAAGGATTTAGAAGGCTCACAAAAGGAGAATAAATAACAATCAATAACCAAAAAGCCCTTTAAGGGCTTTTTGGTTATTAAGTCATTTAATCTACTACCGAATTTCTTTTAAAAACTGCTCGATTAGTTTAACTGTTTCCGCACTACTTTGATAAAAATCTCTCCATAAAATTGCAATATCTACATCATTAAACATTGCTGTCTGAACTTCGCTTATTGTATCCCCTCCTGCTACGGCAATCATAATATCATATTGGGTCTTAATCCTTTGGATTTCGTGATATGGAATCTGTTTTTCTTTGTTATAGTCCTGTTCATCAACTCCTCTATGGAGTATGACAACTTTAGGGAGTTCTTTTAATTCCCTTAAAATTCCCAAAGGAAACTCAACATTCATCATATCAATCATTGAATCCACCCCAAGCTCTTTGCAATGTGCAATAAAAGCATCAATTGTTTCAATAGGGGCATGACCTAAAACAGTGGCCGCGCTTGCTCCGCTGTTTTTTGAAATTTCAACCTCTCTAAATCCCCTGTCCATACATTTTAAATCAGCAACAATATACGGAGACAAGGGGATGTCTTGTTTTTCTGCTTTTTGCTTGTTTCTTTTATCTTCAATTCCTTTATAAATCGCTTTTACTAAGGGCGATAGCTGAAAAGGAACAGGAGTTATTCCGAACACTCTCCTATGCCAAGCGTCTCTAATAGCAATGATAGCATCTGCCCCGTATGCTTTAATCAAAGGAGTTCCAGCTTCTATTATTATTCTCTCGTTTAAGGGAATTTGAGAAATTATTTTTTCTGCCTCAGAGACAGTGCTATTTAAAGCAATCTGCAAATATTTCTTTTTTTTATCTAACATAGTTTTAAAATAATTGAATTGTTATATGTCAAGTTATCAGAAGCAAAACGATTAAATACAGGACAGAAATTTATTTTTTATTATTCTAAGATTAAAAACCCGACTATGTTTATCCTTTTTTTCTTATTTGATGACATTTTTTAGCAATAAACCTTGACGGAGTCCTAAATGCCGGCTTCTTGTTCTCAAACTTTTTTTTGTTAAATTCTTTTTTCATTAAATTATCTTAACAGAAAAACTAAAATCCCGCCATAGCGGGATTTTGGTTTTGGTTTCAGATATTAGTTCCTTGTAACCCTGTAAATGCACCCTTGCTCTTGCGGATCAAATTCAATAGAAAATCCTAAAACATCTTCACAAAGCTTCCTGATATAACGGCCACATTGATATTTACAGTACAAATCTCTATTAAGCCCCATATCAGCTGGAGAATTCTCAATCGCTTTCTGATAAGGACATTCAACAAGTCGGGCCACAGCCATTTCTTGACCTAGTTCTTCCATCTCTATATTGTTCACTCCTAAGAAAAACTGAAATTCATAACCAATTGATTTCATTTTCTCTTCAAAGGCCTTCCCTGGTGCTAGTTTTGCAAAGGCCTTGGCCATTCCAGAAATAGTCTCATTAAAATATTTTCTAAATCTGTCTACTTCAATCTCTTCTAGATATTTAACTAACGCCTCCTCTCCATATTCCTCTAATAAGTGATTATAGAGACAGCCAACAGCAATCAAATAATCTTCTTGAGCTTTTCTCCACGCCTCTTCGTAGGGCATTGTTTTTACTTTTTCTGCCATATTCTTTATTATTTAATTCATTATTTCAAAAAACTTAGGCAACCGACCTTTATCTGCAATACAATTTTTACAAATCTTCTGTGAAACTTCGGGGCTTAGGGGAAATGAACCATCAGAAACTTCTTTTATTCTATTAGAATATTGCTGCATAAAGCAATTTAATTTCGGGCGCCCGCCCATAGCCTTGTTCATCTTGGACCATAAACTTTTTATGCTTTCTTCCTTAATATTGCCAAAACTCATAGGCACAAAATCGCATGGATATAGATTGCCCGAAGCATCAATATACGAATGATGAACGCCTGCCCCACAGCCAAACTGATCTGGGCTTTCAAAATGAGCAAAAGTAGTAATAATGGGATATCCTCTTATCTTATTGCCTTTTTTGTGAATGGAAATAAGCTGCTTTCTCTCGTCATCATTAAGAAAAACACCTTTCTCTCCAATTAACTTACCGCTTTTAATCGGCTCCATAATTCTGATTTCATGTACTCCCAATGATTTGCCCAAATCAATTATCTTCCAGATGCCTCCTGTATTCAGCAAACCTTTCGTAGCTACTGTTTGTATTATAGTAAAAAGCCCTGCACCAAGAGAGGCCTTAACAGCTTCAATCGCTTTATCAAAAGCACCTTTGTATCCTCTGATTTTATCATGTTCGTCTGGATCATAATGATCAATGCTTACAGCAAAACCAAAAAGACCTGCTTTTTTGAGTTCTTGTGCTTTTTTATTTGTTAAATCATAACCAGATGAAAACACTAAAGAAACAGACCTATCGTCGATTGAAGAAATAATCTCTACTAAATCATTTCTCAGAAGAGGTTCCCCTCCTGTAAAACCAATGATTGCTGTGCCCATGTCTTGCAAATCTCTGATTAAACTCTTTAATGCTCCTGTTGACATATTATCGTTCAGTTTGCGATCAGCTGCTGAACAATGCCAGCAATGATAGGGGCAAGAGTTGGTGGCAGCGATATAACAGGAAAGCGGAGCCACCTTTTTCCCAATCTTATAATTTTTGAAAAGCTCTTTATCCATATGAGAGGTGCCATTAAAAATCTGCTCAAATGCTTTCCCTGGAAAAGGAGGAAAAAATGAGTTAACTACATAGACATTACTAAATCTAATTATCCTTTCATGACACAAGAAACTCCACAAGGATCTGCTGGCTCTATCTGCCGAATAACTGTCATCTGAGCCCATTCTCTTATGGATTCTCCAAATGCTATTACGAGCTTTTTTATTAAATAATATTTGGATAAAAATCCAAAGTTTTCTAATATTCATTTTTTTGCTATTGCTGCTACAAATTTATGAGTAATTACTATATTGTCCGAAGAATCACTCTCCCAATTCTTAACGAAATAATTGAACAATTCAATATCATTCTTTATATCTAGAATCTGATCATAACCAGCTAAGGCGCCAGTATTAAAAATCCAATTGACAGCATCTGCTCCATTTATAAAAACAAAAGGTTCTTCTTTGTGCCAGTTCCGAGTATTTTTAAAGCCTGATTTAGCTAACAATCGAGACAAATCATCTTTATTTCTGGGCCAGGACAATTCAAACATAATCTTTTGCATCTTATGAGGATATTTAAACAAGGTCTTCCAGAAAAGCTTTCTCGCTTCAGGAATACTGTTTCTGGTATTAATAATTATTCCAATCCTTCCATTTTTCTTTAATACCCTATACGCTTGTCTTAATAGTTTTCTAGGATATGTATATCCTAGCGACCATGCACATACGACAATATCATAACTATCTGCTGGTAGTTTATTTATCTCTCCAAGCATCTCGCCGCAAATAAATATCCCCTTTCCATTGACTGCTGATGCTTTAGCAAACTTCATCATTTTTGGCGAAAAATCTATTGCTGTAATCCGACATTCGGGACAACTCTCTCTCAAATATTCATAGAAATAGCCAGTCCCACTCCCTAAGTCTAAAATCTTAGAATGGCCAACTGCTTCTAGTTCTTGGACGAGCTCAACAGTATGCTTTCCCATCTTCTCAAGAAACAATTCATTATAACTTCCACTGATGTCATCATAGGTTTGCCTGATATCCTTTAAACGAACTAATCTACCACAAACCAATAACTGAATAAATCTTATTAACAGCTTAATTAAGGAATAAAGCTTATTCATACTTTTTACCAATATAAAAATACTGTATACATAAAATAGGTTTGGAAGAACCGTTAAAGCCCACTCCTTTTAATAACTTGCCTAATTCTTGCGGAGAATAGAAATTAGCTGGTTCGCCTAAGAAATATTCTTCTATGAAATTTAAAATCCTGGTCCGAATTTTTGTGATGTCAAAATCTTGAATAAAAATTGTACCACCAGGTTTAAGAATGCGATACATCTGCTCAAGACCTAATTTTGGATTAGACAAATGGTGTAAGGTGTCTATGCAAAGAATAACATCAAAAGATTTATCTTTGAGAGCATTTTTCTCTATGTCTCCACGAATGATATTAATACAAGGATGATTTTTCACTCTCTTAAGCATAGATTCGCAGGAATCCAGAATCGTTACCTCTGCATCGAATAAATCTACTATTTCTTTAGCTACCTTCCCTGTGCCGCCCCCAACATCTAAAACTTTCTCGCCTTTGTTAAGAACCATTTCTTTCCCAATAAAAGAATAATTACTCCTTAACAAAACAGGAATAATATTGTAATACGGTCCGACCCGATTGAAAAAATTAGACATATATGAATTTTGCTCAAATAGGAATTTCAAAATTCTCTTCAGCTATAATCTTTTTTGCCTCAATGGCTGAATATAATCCTAAACACAGAATTACGCAGAAAATTATTATTTCCAAAATTAAAACGCCAAGTATATTTATCCTTTTTTTCTTATTTGATGACATTTTTTAGCAATAAACCTTGACGGAGTCCTAAATGCCGACTTCTTGTTCTCAAACTTTTTTTTGTTAAATTCTTTTTTCATTAAATTATCTTAACAGAAAAACTAAAATCCCGCCATAGCGGGATTTTGGATAAAATGCTTAAAATTTTTAATTTCTTATAACTCTTGTTAGCCCAGAGCAGGGAACAATTTCTATTCCTGCCAGTTTATCTAAAAACAAATTGACACCCAAGGAATCAGAGGACATATGCCCAGCAACCACAATATTTACCAAAGAGCTTTCAGCTTGTTTTCTATTGTCTTCTGAAACATGCATTCCAATGATTGTGCCAATGCCTGCTTGAGCCATTTTCTCGTATATCTTAGGACTTCCTTCTGTGCCACCAGTAATTTCTGAAAGGGCAATTTTCCCGCAATGATTCTCTTTTGAGCCGACAAATATCTTTGGCCCAGCTCCATTTTCTTTAGCTATTTTATATTCTTCAATATTTTCCAAAATTTCAATTATATCTCCTAAAATTTCTGGCTGTTTATCCTCAATTTCTTTTTTAAGAAAATTAGCTGCTAAGTTATCACAGACCGTATGCAAACAAATTAAATTAATGTTCAAAAGTTTGGCAGAATCTATAGTTCTTTGATAATTTGTTTTATTCAGCCCCCTAGCAACTTCTGAAATTTTTTCTTTCATTAATTTTTCTGCAATGTTTATGGGCACACCATAATTATTCAAAACATCTGCCTGCAATTCCATAACTTCGTGTAGGGTAGCCAGTGCCTTGCCCAAAGGATGATGAGAAATAACTAAATCAACTCCTAATTGTTTTGCTATTAAAAGCTCTGCCGGATCTACATCAATTCCAACTAATATCTTTTTAATCTCTTTATCTTCTGCAATATGTAAAATTCTTGAATCAGAATATGGATTT
>JAHIEL010000044.1 GCA_018901715.1 Patescibacteria group bacterium | reverse complement strand
TTGGAAAGATTTGATAGACATTGGCGGATTTGTTAAAGCCAGGGAAAAAGGCCTTATCAGAATAGAGGGCAAAGAATATGTTGTTGCGGACGGTGATGTCATTGAAATAAAGCATAATGCCTGATTTTATGTTTTAGGGCTTGACTAATTGTTTGTTAAATGTTAGCATTGCCTATACAAGATAGTTGCTTAATAAAAATTTAGTCGAGTTTATTCAGGGAACTAAACTTTAGGATAAAACCTTAAAACATTAATTAAATTAATCTATATCTAAGTATGGAAGGAATAATTAAAACTCTTACAGAAAAAGGATTTGGGTTTATTACCGTTGACGGCGAAGACAAAGATTTGTTTTTTCACCGCAATGAACTCAAGGGTGTACAATACGAAGAGTTACAGGTAGGCGATAGGGTGTCTTTTGAAAAGGCAGATTCTGAGAAAGGACCTAACGCCGTGAGCGTAACTCGTGCTTAAGAATTGATTCAACTAAATCAGATGGATAAAAATCAAGCCCGTTCTCGGGCTTGATTTTTTATTCCAAGAAAGCGAAAATTATTGGCTTAGCCATAGTTAAAGCAATTAGGGGGAAGTCCGACTTCCACATCACTTCCACATCATTGCTCAAAAGCTTGACAGAATATAATTTTTCTGCTATATTAAATTTAAATTTAGATTATTGATTTTGCATTGGAGGAATACCTCCAAGCGACTCGTCTCTTTTTGTGTCATTAAAATCATTTTATGATGTGACCTCGAAGAATACCGGGTCACATTTTTTTTATGACACAAACAACACAATCTATTGGTCGTTTTTGCGACCTTGGAATAGAGGAAAATTTTCTTTCTGTGCTCACACAGGGGAAATTTGATATTCCTACACCAATCCAGAATAAAGTTATCCCTAATGCCTTAGCAGGCAAGGATGTTGTTGGTATCGCCCAGACAGGCACGGGCAAGACCTTGGCTTTTGGTATTCCAATGATACAACGCATCGCTCTTTATAATGGACAGGGCTTGGTTATAGTTCCAACGCGCGAATTAGCTATTCAGGTAGAGCGAGTATTGGCATATATTGGTGCCCCATTTAAGTTGCGATCTGTAGTAGTTATTGGAGGAGCTTCTAGGCATTCACAAATAAATGCTTTAAAGCGCAATCCCCATATTGTTATTGCCACTCCAGGGCGATTGATTGATTTAATGGATCAGGGCGTTTATTCGCTTAAGAGAGTAAATACTATTACTCTTGACGAGGCCGATCGCATGCTTGATATTGGTTTTTTGCCACAGATCAAACGCATTTTACAATCTGCGCCAAAAGAACGACAAACAATGTTATTTTCTGCGACTATGCCGAAATCCATTTCATTGCTTGCGAGTGAGTTTATGAAAATGCCGATTAGGATTGAGATTACTCCGCAAGGAACATCAGCTGAAAATGTAAAGCATGAAGTTTTTGTTGTTAGAAAAGATAATAAGATGCGCTTACTTGATTCCATATTACAACAGTATCAGAAAGATACAGTTCTTGTTTTTTCGAGAACAAAGCATGGAGCAAAACGCATTGCAAATAATATTCGCAATATGGACCAGACAGCAATTGAAATTCATTCCAATCGTTCTCAAGCACAAAGGAAAGCAGCGCTTGACGGATTTAGGCAAGGAAAATTTCGTATAATGGTTGCAACAGATATTGCTGCTCGCGGTATTGATGTTAGACATATTTCATTGGTAATTAATTTTGATATTCCAGACAATTCCGAAGATTATGTTCATCGCATCGGGAGAACTGGTCGGGCAGGTTCTTCTGGAAAAGCCATTTCTTTTGTTACTCCATCTCAAAGAGCTGACATCAAAAAGGTTGAACGATTGATTCGTAAATCTTTGCCGATATTATCTTTACCAGTCCTTCCTCCTGAAAGAGAAAAGCAACACAGAAAAGAAGAGCAGAATTCAAAGAAGAAAAAATATTCTGCATGGAAAAGTAGCAGGAATCATTCTTATCAAAGCCATGGACAGAAATCATCTAGAAATCGCAGTAATAGCTCTAATCATAAGAGACGATATACGAAATAAATAGATATGGAAATTAGAAACATCGCAATTATTGCCCATGTAGATCATGGCAAGACCCGCTTGACTGATGCTCTTATGCAACAGACAGGCATGGTTACTGATGATAGTGTTAGCATGGATTCAAGCGATCTTGAAAAAGAACGGGGTATTACTATTTATTCAAAAAATACTTCGGTTTTTTATAAAAATACGAAGATTAATATTGTGGATACCCCAGGTCACGCAGATTTTGGTTCAGAAGTGGAGCGGGTTTTGCGTTCCATTGATTCAGTTCTACTTGTTGTAGATGCTAAGGAAGGACCAATGCCACAGACCAAATTTGTTTTGAAAAAATCTTTAGAACTTGGGCTAAGTCCAATTGTTGTTTTGAATAAAATTGATAAACCAGGAGCAAGGCCTGAATGGGTTCATGATAAAGTATTAGAACTTTTTATGGACCTTGGAGCAGATGATAAACAACTTAATTTCACAACTGTTTATGCCAATGCCAAAGAGGGCATAGCAAAACTAAATTTAAAAGATGAGTCAAAAGGGTTAGCACCTCTTCTTGATACAATTTTGGAAAAAATTCCAGCTGCTAAAGCAGATATCTCTCTTGATTTTGCTTTTCAGCCATTTAATTTAGCTTATGACAATTATCTTGGACGGATGGGCATAGGCAGAGTTTATCAAGGGAAAATAAAAACTGGAGACAAGGTTTTTGCAAAAAAACATAATCACAAAGTTGTTTCTGGCGATATATCAAAACTATTTACTTTTGAAGGGCTGAATAGAAAAGAGGTAGAAGAGGCAGTTGCTGGTGATATTGTGATGATCGCAGGATTACCAGATATCTACATTGGCGATACTATTTGCAGAAATAAAGAGCAAGAATTATTGCCAGCAATTAAGATTGATGAGCCAACTATTTGCTTGAATTTTTTAATAAATAATTCTCCTTTTATGGGGAAAGAAGGAAAATATATAACCAGTATGCAAATTAAAGAAAGATTAGAAAAAGAATTGGAAGTTAATGTAGGTCTGAAAATTGATTTTTCTTCAACTGATTATTTCAAGGTTTATGGAAGGGGAGAGTTGCAGATTGCGATTTTACTTGAAAATATGCGTCGTGAAAATTACGAAATTCAAGTTTCTCAACCTCATGTTATTATCAAAGAAATAGATGGAGTAAAACACGAACCATTTGAGAGAGTAATTCTTGATATTCCTCAAGAATCAGCTGGAACAGTTATCGCAAAAATGTCCAAGAGAAAAGGGCGAATGATATCTATGAGTCCCGAGCATAACCAGACTCGTTTGGTTTATGAAATTCCAACGAGAGGATTATTAGGACATAGAAGCGAATTTATTATTGACACTAAAGGTGAGGGAACTTTCTGTAGTGAGGTAATCGGCTTTTATCCTCATGTTGGGGCAATCCAAAAGCACAATGTTGGTTCTATGATTTCTGGAGAAACTGGAAAGGTATTGGCTTTTTCATTATCTAATCTTCAAGAGAGAGGTGTCTTATATGTATCTCCGAATGTTGATGTATATGAAGGGCAGGTAATAGGCAATACTGCTAAAGGCAGGAATATGACAGTAAATCCGACTAAAGGCAAACAGCTTAGCAATATGCGCGCTTCTGGATCTGATGCAGCTATTCAATTAGTTCCGCCAGTGGAATTAACTTTAGAAAGGGGTATGGAAATAATGTTAGAAGATGAGTATTTAGAAATTACTCCAAAAAGCATAAGGCTTAGAAAACAAAATCTTACTGAATCAGATAGAGTAAAAGCATCTAGAAAGAAATAATTAATCATTAATCATTGATCATTAAAGAAAAAGAAAAAAAGAAAAAGGAAGAAATAACTAATCACTGATAACTATTTTGGAAAGATGGTTTCCATTTTGGATAGTTTCGTGTGGATGTTTTGTGTAGATGTCAAACATCTACACTCGCACATTTTTTGCTTTATTGCATTGTATATTTCTGGTAAGATAAGGTTATGGAAGTTATAAAACCAAATTCTAAATTAGTGCGCTTGTTTTTCTTTTGGACTGGCATTATTGCGACAATTGCTTATAGAATAATTATTCTGTTAAATTTTTATAGTCCTTTGTGGGTAAAAATTTCTTGGTATATTGGAACTATTGGCTTTATCTTATATTTTGGTCATCGTTTTAGCGTTGCAACCAAGAGAACTAATTTAATAAAGGACTATGGGTTGATTGAAGCAGTAGATAATTCAGACATTGAGAAGCAGAAGAAATTAGCACTTCATTATTTAGTGCAGACAAGCATAACTTCAAAATCAAGATGGAATTCAGGAATGATTTTCATTCTGTCGCTAGTGGCTTTAATTTTAGGAATTATATTAGACATATTGTGAAAGATAAATTAAACATTACTTTTTGGGCATTGATAATAATGTTTTTTATTGTTTTAGTTGAACTTTTTATTCCAGGAGTCAGAAATTTATTTAAGGGCTCTAAACTTTTTTTATTGCCTTTAATAATTTTTTCTTTATTAGGCGGACTATTATTTTTTTATAGTTTAAAACTCAAAAGACAGGGGAGGCGCAGAAAATTTCTTTTATTAACAAGCATTTCTGCCTGCGGATTTTTCATCTTTGTTTTTTTGCATAATGCTTTTTATGCCTTATCTGTAATTAGCGAAAATATTTTAGCGCTAAAATATTTTTTTGAATTCCTGCATACAATATTTTTTATTACGGCAGTCATTGTTTGCCCATTGGGTTTTTTAGTTGGCACAATCGGCAGTATTTTATTGTTCATAAAGAACAAAAAATAATATTTGGAGATAGAGATTATGGAGGAGTGTTTGGAGGTTGAACCTCGAAACATCGTTTGGGGGGGAGTTTTGGTGATGCAAGTTATTGACAAGGTTTTGAATATGTCATATATTATAAGAGTATTTTTCTTTTCATTTGGAAAGGGAAATGTCGTGTTCCTGTAACTCTTTATTTATTTCTAATTTTAAGCAATGAATTGTTGAGAGTACTCAGGACAAGGTCGAAATATTAAAGACAACTTCATAAACGATGAACAAGAAACTTTTCGTAGGAAATTTGTCCTATGACACTAGCGAAGACGCTTTGAAAGAACTTTTCTCTGAAGCAGGCGAAGTTGAGTCAGCTGTCATTATTACTGACAAGATGTCTGGCAGATCCAAAGGATTTGCTTTCATAGAAATGGCAAAAGAAGAAGATGCTGAAAAAGCCGTTGAAATGCTTAATGGAAAAGAACTTGATGGCAGAAGCTTAACTGTAAACGAAGCAAGGCCAAAAAGAGAATCTTACTAAGCTTTCTCAATAGTTATCAAAAAGCCCTGAAAGGGGCTTTTTGAATAGGCAATAGTCAAAAAATGATTTTCTTGTTAAAATAGAAGCATTATGAATTATGATGGCCAACAATATAATAAATGATAAATCATTGGCACAATTTGTCCTGGCAAAAAACAATTGATTTTTTATGCACAGACAAAGATTTTGGATTAGATGACAGAGAAGTGCATAAAAGGCAATCAGAAAATGGAAGGAATGTTTTGCCTAAAGAGCAACCAATGTCTAAAATAAAAATTCTATTAGGGCAAATGAAAAGCCCTTTAATTTATATTTTAATCATCGCCGGGATTGTTGTTATATTTTTTGGGGACTTTGCAGACGGGGCAGTAATAATGGCAGCAGTTATTGTAAACACAACAATAGGTTTTATTCAGGAGAATAAAGCAAGTAAGTCGCTGGCAGAACTTAAAAAAATAATAAGGCACAAAGCAAAAGTTATAAGAAATAACGGAATTAAACTAATTGATTCTTCTGATATTGTTTCAGGAGATATTTTTCTTTTAAAAGCGGGGGATATGGTGCCGGCTGATGGCAGGATAATAGAATCAGAAAATTTAAAAATTAATGAAATGGCTTTAACAGGAGAATGGTTGCCCACAGAGAAGCATTCGGAAGATATAGACATAAAGACCCCGTTAGCGGACAGAGATAATATGGTTTATACAGGAACCATTGTAGAGTATGGCAAGGCAAAAGTAGTTGTAACCACAATCGGAGTTGAGACAGAACTAGGGAAGATTGCCCTAATAGTAAGCGAATCAAAAGAAGGAAAAACACCTTACCAGAAAAAGCTTTCTAAATTTTCAAAGATAATTGGAATATTTATAGCAATAGCTAGTATTTTTATTTTTATTAAAGGCATTTTAACAGGCGGAGATATTTTAGAAATGTTCATCACTTCTGTTGCAGTAGCAATCGCTGCTATTCCAGAGGGGTTGCCCGTGGCGATGACTGTTATCCTTGCTATTGGAATGCAAAAAATCTTAAAAAAGAAGGGCTTGGTTAGAAAATTAGTAGCAGCAGAAACGCTTGGAAGCACTTCAGTCATTTGCACGGACAAAACAGCGACTTTAACTCAAGGAAAGATTAAGTTAACAAAAATAATATCTCATACAGAAGATGAATCTCTTCTATATACAGCTATGGCTTTGTGCAACGAGGGGTTTGTAGAAAACGAATATAAAACAAAAGACAAATGGATAATCAGGGGTGGTCCTACTGATAAGGCGGTTTTAGCTGCTGCTGTTGAAAAGGGGTCTTATCCAGTAGAATTAAAAAAACAATTTGAAACTCTTGATGAGCTTCCTTTTGATAATAAGGTAAAATTTTTAGCAGGGCTTTATAAAAACAAAGAAACTAAAGAAAAATTATTATTTGTTTCTGGCGCTCCAGAAAAATTAATTGGAATGTCTGGCTTAACAAAAACTGAAAAAGAAAAATGGGAAAAAGATTTAGAAAAATTAGCCAGTCAGGGATATAGGACTATTGCTATTGCTTATAAAAAAACACTCAAAAATAAAATTAATTCTGCTGGGCTAAATAATTTACAACCATTAGCTATTTTAGGGTTGTCTGATCCAATAAGAAAAGAAGTAAAACAAGCATTAGACACCTGTCGCAGCGCAGGCATAAGAATAATTATTGTGACAGGGGATCACAAGCTTACTGCTAAGGCAGTTGGTCAAAAACTTGGGTTTAAAACCAATAAAGAAAATATTATGGAAGGCAGAGAAATAGATGAATTAAGTGATGAGCAATTCAAAAAAGTATTGGATAAAATTCATATATTTGCGCGAGTAGAGCCAGAGCATAAGTTGAGGATTGTAAATGCATGGCAAGAGGCGGGAGAAGTTGTGGCTATGACTGGCGACGGAATAAATGATGCCCCAGCGCTTAAAAAAGCAGACATAGGCGTGGCAATTGGTTCGGGCACAGAAGTAGCAAAAGAAACTTCGGACTTGATACTTTTGAATGATAGCTTTAGCATTATTGCTTCTGCAGTAGAGCAGGGTAGGGCAATTTTAGATAATATAAGAAAAGTCATCACTTATCTTTTATCAGATAGTTTTACGGAAATTCTTCTGATCGGCGGGAGTATTTTCATTGCTAAAATTTTAGCTAAGCCATGGTTTTTGCCATTAACAGCTATCCAGATTTTATGGGTCAATTTAGCGGAAGATGGATTACCGTCCCAAGCGCTTGCTTTTGAGCCAAAAGAAAAGGACTTAATGAAGCAAAAGCCAACAGGACATAAAATTTCCCTTTTAACAAAAGAGATGAAAGTGATTATATTTGCTATTGGACTTATTACCGACTTGATGCTTTTAGGCCTTTTGTACTGGTTTATGTCTCGCGACTTAGAGATTACATATATAAGAACTATGATTTTTTCCGCTTTAGCAATTGACTCTTTATTTTATATTTTTGCCTGTAGGAGTTTGAAAAAAGGGATTTTGTATATTAATCCTTTTTCTAATAAGTTTTTAATAATTGCTTGGCTTTTTGGAGTAGTCGCTCTCGGCACTGCCATATATTTACCATTCTTAAATTCCTTGCTTGACACAATGCCCTTGAGTTTATCTGATTGGGCGATATTAGCATCCTTGGGCATTGCCAACTTATTCTTAATTGAGATAGTTAAACATTATTTTATAGTTAGGCATCAAACTGAAAAATGAACCCATTTATTTATATTTTAATTTTTATTTTAAGTGCGTCTGTGCTTGCGAAAGCAGGACTTTTGGCGGTTAATGGTTTGCTCGCGATTTCTAAGTTTTTGAAATGGAAAAAATTTGTTGTTGGCTCCTTAGTAATGGGACTTTTAAGCTCAATGCCAGAATTATTTGTCGGAATAAGCGCTGCGCTTAGCGGGAAGCCAGCCCTTGCTTTTGGTAATGTGCTTGGAGCGAATATAATCCTTTTTACTTTGATAGCTGGAGTAGCGGTTTTGTTTGGCGGAACAATTGAATTGAAAAGCAAAAGCATTCAACGCTCGCTTATTTTTTCCGGATTTTACGCTCTTATGCCTTTGCTTTTATTGGTAGATGGCCAGTTCTCAAGAGGCGATGGCATTTTATTGATGATTGCCCTGGGCTTTTACTTAAGAGAACTTTTCTTTTATCAGAAAAAATTTAGCGAGGTCTTGATTAAAAAGGGCTCAAAAGAAACAGGGCAGAAAAAGGTAGATAAAGATTATCAGTTATTTTTTAAGGACTTAGCAAGATTTATGACTGGTTTTTTACTTCTAATAGCTAGCGCTCAAGGAATAGTTTTTTCAGCTGGTCGCTTAGCATTAGCTCTTGATTTACCCTTGGTCTTTGTTGGCGCCATAGCTGTGGCATTAGGAACTTCTTTGCCAGAATTAAGCTTTGGTCTCCGCTCTATTGCTATGAAGCAAAAGCAAATGCTTTTAGGTGTTATTTTTGGCTCCGTTGCAATCAATTCTTCTTTGATTCTTGGATTGGTTTGTTTAATTTCGCCATTTAGAGTTTATAATATTGGCTTATTCGTGAATGGTTTTGTCTTCACATGTTTAGCTGTTCTGTTTTTCTTAATATTTTTTAAGACAGGAAATAAGTTGACGAAAAAAGAAGCAAAGTTTTTGCTTTTTATTTATGTTTTATTTTTTATAATTCAGATTTTAATAAAATAGAAATTTTTGTTTCAGATCTGCGCCCCCGCCCCCGTCCTCCCTGCTGGAGAGGGCGGGGGCGGGGAGGGGATGGGAGGGCGGGCGGCGGGGAGAGTGCAGGAAGGTCGCGAGTGGGGAGAGGGCAAGGAGGTCGGGGGCGGGACTCGGCGAGAGATGTCCATCTATCATTGACCTTCCTTTAATGATCAGTGATAAATGATCAATGATTTCCTTTGATTGGCGATAATTATAAAAATATGTTAATGTTTTATATATGAAATTTCAAATAGACAAAGAAAAATGTGTTGGTTGTGGCACTTGCGTTCAAATAAGCGACGGAGGAACCAAGCTTTCAAAAGATATGAAAGCAGAAATTGTTGATAATGATAAAATTGAAAAAGCAGGAGGAGAAAGTGTTTGTCCTTTTGGCGCGATTATAAAAACGAAATCAACTAAAGTAAGAGAAGAAAATAAATAGTTTTATGTTTTTAAAAAAGTTTCTTATTTTTATTTTCTGTTTTATAAGCGTTTTCTGTATTGCGAATAAAGTTTTGGCTGACCATCAAGAGCCAATTGATGTTAATTTTTTCTATTCAAAAACCTGCCCCCATTGTATTGACGAAAATGCTTTTTTAGAAAAAATGGAAGAAAAATATTGCCAATTAGATATAAACAGATATCTTGTTTCTGAAGATGATAATTGGGAAATTCTACAATCTTTTTATCAGGAATATAGCGTGCCTGAAAAAATAGACGGAATAAAAGTTTACGGAGCAGTCCCAATTACTTTTATTAAGGATAAATATTTTTTGGGCTATAGTGGCGACGAGAGAACAGGAATGGAAATAGAAAATTATATAAAGGTGCTTACAGGAGAAATTTGCGCTACAAGCACGCCCGTAGCCACAAGCACAGAATCGGATTCAGCTACTTTTTTTGGCTGGAAAATTTCTTTTGCAGACACTTCTCCTTTGCTATTGGCTATTATTTTGGGAATATTAGACGGCTTTAACGCCTGCGCTATGGTTGCCCTGGCTTTTCTTTTAACAATGCTGATTGCTACTGGTATGAGAAAAAGGGTTGTTATAGTTGGGGGCACATTTATTTTGGTCTCTGGCATTGTCTATTTCTTATTTACTTCTGCTTGGCTTAATTTGTTTTTGATTTCAAGAAATCTAGATGTTATAACAACAATTGCTGGGATTGTTGTTATCATATTTGCAATAGTTTTGTTAAGAGAATATATCTTAGGTATTGTTTGCAAAATTTGCGGAATAGATACTGGTAAAGACAGTATAGCCACGAAGACACAAAAAGGGCTTTTTCTAAAATTGAAAGAGATTACTAAAAAGGACATTGCTTTGCCATTATTAATTTTAGGCGTAGCAGTAATCGCTGTTGCAATTAATTCAATTGAACTGGTTTGCTCCTTTGGATTTCCCTTAGTTTTTACAAGAATTTTAACCAGTTTAGGGCTTTCCACTTTTTCTTATTATTTTTATATCTTTGTCTTTATTTTCTTTTATATGCTAGATGATTTTATAATTTTTCTCTTAGCTGTATTTACTCTAAGAATTACAGGAATATCTGAAAAATATCTAAAAATTGTAAAGCTAATTTCTGCGATTGTGCTTTTGATTCTTGGTTTAATAATGCTCATTAGGCCAGAATTACTTTTCTATTATTTTAAAATTTAAATTTTTGTTATAACAAAAAAGGTTGTACCTTCCTTTACTACCGCCCCCGACCTCGTAAGAAAAAATCATTGATCACTGATCACTAATCATTAAAGAAAAGAAAGAAAGGATCGGTGGCGGGGGGATTGAGAGAAAAATCAATAATAAGTAATCAATCATAAATACTATGAATTTAAAAAATAAAGTTGCTATTGTTACTGGCGCGCAAAGGGGGATTGGACAAGGAATCTCTCTGAAATTAGCAGAACTTGGAGCTAAAGTGGTAGTTACCGATATGACTATAGAACCGTGCGAAAAAGTAGTTCAAGAGATTATTGTTAAAGGAGGCGAGGCAGTTGCCTTTAAATTAGATGTTACCAGCGAATCAGAAGTTAAAGATGTTATTGCTCAAGTTAAAGAAAAGTTCGGTCAAGTTGATATTTTGGTTAATAATGCCGGCATCTGCACTACTGAAGAAGCAGACGACACTTCAAAAATAGATAAAATAGTAGATGTTGATATTAAGGGCGTGCTTTATTGCTCTAAAGCGGTCTTGCCAATAATGATTGAACAGAAATATGGCAAGATAGTTAATATCGCCTCTATCGCTGGTTATGTTTCTTGGGCTAAGCTTCATTCATATTCAGCAGCCAAAGGCGCAGTAATAAGTTTAACTAAATGTATGGCAGGTGAATTTGCTGGAATGGGAATTAATATTAATGCTGTTGCTCCGGGAGCGATTCAAACACCTATGTTAGATAATGTGGGGAAAGAATTAGGAATGGATATGAGCCAGACATTAATGGCTATTCCTAAGGCAAGAATTGGCACGCCGGAAGACATTGCCAATGCTGTTGCTTTTCTCGTAAGCGATGAAGCAGATTATATTGTTGGTCAGACACTAATAGTAGATGGCGGTTATACAGTAAGATAAAAATAACTAATAGATTTGCAACGAGGCCCGTCCTCGTTGCAACTTTTTGTGTAGATGTCAAACATCTACAGTCGTTTAAATAGTTGATTAACCAGCCCAATGGCTTGTTTTTGTTTTTTAGGCGGAAAAGGGTTGACAGGAATATAGTTATGGGTATATACTCATAATAGATAGTCAGTATAAAACAAAGGTCGGATTATCTGATAATTAATTATTAATTATTAATGAAATAAAATTATGCCACTTAAAGATACAACTGGTCCTATTGGTGCTGGTCCTGGCACTGGCAGAGGAATGGGTCCCTATGCTGGTTCACAAGGAAATTTCGCAGGTGGTTTTAGGCGAGGTGCTGGAATGGGTTATGGAGGAGGATTTGGAAGAGGAAATTGCTGCGGAATTGGATTTAGGAGATTTTGGACAAAGACAGATGAGACAAATGCTTTGAACGAGGAAGAGAAGTTTTTAAAAGAAGAGCTTAAAGCAGTGCAAGAGGAAATCAAAAATCTGAAGGACAAAAGCTAAAACAAGGCCCTTGGCCCCGCCCACCTTGGGCGGGCGGGGGTAGGCCTTGTTTTAAAACAATAGTATAATTATATTAATATGCCAAGGCCAAGAGGAAGAAGAAAAATAAGATTTAGCCCTAGGGTTACTTTTTATAAGCCACAAGGAGTGCCCATGAGGGATTTAGAAATTATTGAATTGACTTTTGAAGAGGCAGAGGCCTTGAGATTGAAAAACATAAAATGTTGTGACCAATGTGAGTGTGCTAAAAAAATGAAGACATCACAAAGCACTTTCCAGAGAATACTTTCGTCTGCCTATAAAAAAATAACGAAAGCTCTGATTGAAGGCAAAGCAATAAAAATAGTCAAATGATTTCAAAGAAGGAAGCCGGAAATCAACTTGGTCAGTTAACTTCCGGCGTTTGGTCAGGCGGACGCCTGTTGTCTGTTCTGGCAGGGCCACCTGTAGGGCGGATAGAGGTACAGAATCCACCAAAAGAGGATGAAGAAAATAGTGGAGTCGAACCACATTCGTTTTCCATGCCAGCCCCTACGGCTACCCTCGCGAATGCAGCAGAAGACAGCGATGATCAAGTATAGCACCAATAAGATCCAACCATATTTCGGCATCAGACGATCACCTCCAAATTATTTCTACTACACCATAGGATAAATGTAAAGACCATGAAGCTAATCCGGACTATTTTAATCATTTTACTCTTTCTCAATGTCTTTTCCTGGTCAGTTATTTTTCATTTTTCTCAAGCTAATGGGCTTGAGGTTTATTTTTTAGATATAGGAATGGGGGACTCTATATTTATTCAGGCCGACTCTGGGCATCAGATTTTAATAGACGGGGGACCTGATGATAGGGTGATTAAAAAAATGGAAGAGCGAATGCCTTTTTGGGATAGAACCATTGATTTAATTATTTTAACCCATCCAGATAAAGACCATATGTTTGGTTTGATTGAGGTTTTAGAAAGGTATAAAGTAGAAAATATTTTATGGACTGGGATTAAAACAGATACTTTATTAGCAGGAGAATGGGAGGAGGCGATTCAAAATGAGGGTGCAAAAATATGGATAGCAGAACAGGATTTGAATATAAAAATATCTAAATATCAATATATCAATCTGTTATATCCTTTTGAAAAATTAGAAGGCAGGGAAATTAGCGATAAAAATAATTCTTCAATTGTTTTGGTTCTGAATTCCAATGGACACAGAATACTTTTTACAGGAGATGCTGAAAAAAAGGTTGAGCAATGGTTGATTGATAATGATTCTGATTTAAATGCACAAATTTTGAAGGTCTCTCATCACGGGAGTAAGACCGGCAGTTCTCTTCAGTTTTTAGAAACAGTTCAGCCAGATATAGCTATTATTTGCGCAAGTTCTGACAATCAATATGGCTTTCCTCACGAAGAAACATTGGCAAATTTGAATGAATCTGGTATAACGATTTTACAAACAAGTAATTATAAAAAAGATATATGCTTCATCCAAAAAAAGAACGAACCCTTCTTATTCTCAAACCAGACGCAGTAAAAAGGGGATTAGCTGGAGAAATTGTTTCCAGAATTGAGAGTAGGGGTTTGAAGATTATTGCTTTAAGAATGTTTTGGGCGAACAAGGATCAAATAGACAGACATTATCCTCAAGACGAGAAATGGATTAAACGCTTAGGGGAAAAGACACTTAAAAATTACGCAGAGTATAATTTTGACGCTAAAAAAGAATTAGGGTCTGACGACTCTCTAGTAGTAGGAGGAATGGTAAGAAGTTGGCTTATTGATTATTTGACTTCTGGTCCTATGGTTAAAATGGTTATTGAGGGAATTCATGCCATCAATATGGTAAGGAAGATAGCAGGACCAACAATGCCTGCAGAAGCAGATATGGGAACGATTCGCGGTGATTTTTCTGTTGATGATGCCACAGCTGCAAATAGAGACAAGCGGTCTATTCGCAATTTAGTTCACGCTTCAGAAACTCATGAAGAAGCAGAACACGAGATAAGCTTTTGGTTTGCACCAGAAGAAATTTTTGAATATAAGAGAGCAGAAGATGATGTGATGTAGGGATTGACAGGTAAGAGATTTAGAGCCAAAATATTAATAGACCCTGTTCTGGACTTAGAATTTTCCGGCACTATTCACTACTACTGGGAATCCAATTATTTATATATCCCTTGGGATGTATGTGAGGACAACCACTATGGAGAAAAGACCCGGAAAATCTGCCAAGCAGGGTCTATTTGTTGATATTTCAATATTATGAAAGTTTATTTAGACAATGCATCAACTACTCAAATTGACCCCATGGTTTTGGAGGCAATGCTTCCTTTCCTTAAAAAGGATTATGGTAATAGTTTTTCTCCCAACAAAATGGGGGAGAGTGCTATGGAGGCGATTGAAAAATCTAGAATAATTATAGCCAAGTCAATAAACGCTATGCCAGAAGAGATTATTTTTACTTCAGGTGGCACAGAATCAAATAATTTTGCTATAAAGGGCGTTGCTTTTGCTAATAGAGATAAAGGCAATCATATTATAACAACAAAGATTGAACATAAATCAGTTTCTAAGAGTTGTGAGTGGTTGGAAGAGCAGGGTTTTGAAATAACATATTTAAATGTTAATGAAAAAGGATTTCTTAATGTTGGGGATTTAGAAAAAGCAATTACTGATAAAACAATTCTTGTTTCTATTATTCATGGACAAAATGAAATCGGGACAATCCAAGATCTGAACGCATTAGGGGATATTTGCAAAAAGCATAATATCTATTTTCATACTGATGCTTGTCAGAGTTATACTAAGACGGAAATTAATGTTCAAGAACAAGCGATTGATTTAATAAGTTTAAATGCACACAAAATACACGGGCCAAAAGGAGTGGGTGCTCTTTATTTAAGGAATGGGACTAAAATTAACGCTTGGCAAAATGGCGGAGCACAGGAAAGGGGATTGAGAGCTGGCACTGATAATGTTGCTGGTATTGTCGGGTTTGCTAAGGCAGTGGAGCTTGATTCAAATATAGAATATATTAATAGCTTGAAAGAGCAGTTGATTAACGGATTTTTTGCAATAGACAAGATAAAGATGAATAATAATCAGTATGGCTTGCCCCATATTATTAGTATTAGTTTTTTTGGAATTGAAGGGGAAGCGATAGTTGCATCTTTAGATTTAGAAGATATATATGTGGCCACTGGCTCTGCTTGTTCGTCTAATGATTTACAGCCGAGCAATGCTCTTTTAGCAATCGGCCTTACTCCGCAGGAAGCAAATAGCACAGTTCGTTTTAGCTTGAGTAGATTTAATACTGAACAAGAGATTGATAAGCTATTAGATGTTCTGCCAAAGACAGTAGAAAAATTAAGAAAAATTTCTCCATTTAAATAACATGCCATATTCTAAAAAAGTTATTAATGCGTTTAAGAATCCGCATAACTATGGGAAATTAAAAGATTATGATGGATTAGGAAAGGTTGGAAATCCGACTTGCGGAGATGTTCTTTGGCTTTATATTAAAGTTGATAAAAATAAAAAAGGCGAGGAAATTATCAAAGATATTTCTTTTGAGACCTTTGGTTGCGTTGCTGCGCTGGCTTCAAGCAGTATTATTACTGATTTAGCAAAAGGAAAGACAATCAAAGAAGCTTTAAAACTTACAATGAAAGATGTTACAAAAGCATTGGGGGGATTGCCTGAAATAAAAATTCATTGTTCTGTTTTAGCAATAGACG
>JAHIEL010000043.1 GCA_018901715.1 Patescibacteria group bacterium | reverse complement strand
AGGGTTTTGAAACTTTAAATTTCGCCAGCCCAAGCGAGGGCGAGGCGGAAGGGGGGTGTGGGGGGAATTCCGCCTCGCTCGAGCCGAAGCGAAGCCCCGCCGCCCTGCTCGTTCAGAGCAGACCGCCAAAGAAAAGTTTTGTTTTCCTTTTAGAAGAAAAAATCGGGCGGGCGCAAATAAAAAATTGTGGACAAAACTTTTCTTTGTCGGAGCGAGTGTCAGCGAGCGGCGGCGGGGCGGAGCGTCAAAATTCAGCGTTCGGATTTTCCTTGAAAAAAGTTCGGATTTCGTTCAGAATACGGAGCTGATAATAAAAATCGCTTTTTGAGCGATTTTTTGCTTTATTACATATTGTTTTTTGTTGGGGATAAATTAGGTCTTGACGCTGGGCTATTGATAATTTAAACTAAAGGTGACGCTATGTGTAACTTTTGGTCTATAAACTATTAAATTTATGGAAAAAGCTGACATTTTAAACATCTTACGCGCAGATAAAACAGTTTTCTCTTTTAAAGATATTCTTTTAGCTTCCGAAGAAGGAAATCCTGCCTTACTGAGAAGGAGAATAAATTATTACATAAAAAAAGGAGAGCTGTATCCAATTCGCAGGGGATTTTATGCTAAAGATAAAAATTATAATAAAAACGAATTGGCTACAAAAATCTATACTCCATCATATATTAGCTTTGAGACGGTTTTAGGAAAGGCCGGTATTACTTTTCAATATTACAGTCAAATTTTTATCGTTTCTTATTTAACTAGAGAAATAACAGCGGACAGACAAATTTATTCTTACAGAAAAATAAAAGAATCGGTTTTAACCAATAGTGCTGGCATAGAGCATAAAGATAATTATTCTATTGCCACCCCGGAAAGAGCATTTTTAGATGTAGTTTATTTAAACAAAGATTATCATTTTGATAATTTATCAGTTCTTGATTGGAATAGAGTAATGGAAATTTTGCCTATTTATTCAAACAAAAGAACGGAGAAGGAAGTTAAAAGTTATCAAGAAAATATATGACATTAAACACGGCAACTCACAAAAATATTCTGATTAAGATTCTAAAAAATATTTATACGGATAGTTCCATTGGGCCTTTTTTAGGTTTTAAGGGTGGCACGGCCGCACATCTTTTTTATGATTTAGATCGCTTTTCTATTGATCTTGATTTTGATTTGTTGGACGAGAAAAAAGAGCAGGAGGTTTTTGATAAGGTGGAAAGCATAGTCAAAGAATACGGCACGATTAAAGAAAAAACAAACAAGAGGCACACCCTTTTTATTTTGCTTTCCTATAACGAAGAAGCTCAAAATATCAAAGTTGAAATTAATAAAAGAAGTTTTGGCTCGCAATACGAGGTTAAAAATTATCTCGGCATTTCTATGTTAGCAATAAAAAAAGAAGATATGTTTGCTCATAAATTGGTGGCTATGACTGAACGCATTAAGACAGCCAATCGTGATGTTTTTGATGTTCATTTTTTTTTAAAAAATGATTGGGAAATAAACAGAGAAATAGTTGAAAAAAGAACAGAAATGAAATTCGTTGATTATCTCAAAAAATGTATAAAGTTTATAGAGAATATGCCTGATCGTGGAATTTTGTCTGGTATGGGTGAATTAATAGAAGAAAAGCAAAAGACATGGGTTAAATCCAATCTTAAACAAGATACAGTATTTTTGCTTAAGCTGATGTTGGATAATGAGAAAGAATAAAAATAAAGAGTTAATGTGAGCAAGGAAAGTTTGATTTTTCCCGGAATAGATAGATTATGGCAAAGTCTGTCTATTGTAATAAATTTATAATTAATAAAATAAATATATGGCAAAAAGAGGCAAAGGAATAGGAGATAAAAGAACAACACATCCTCGGAAAACTAAAAAGCGGTTGGAAATAAAACGGCTTATGCTTGAGGCAAAGGCGAATAAAAAAAAGCGTAAATCGTAAATAAAACAAATTTTAAGAAATTTAAACTCGGGGAAGTCGGACTTCCCCGAGTTTATTTTTACTTGCTATATGTTAATTATTTGGTAGGATAATGCATATGCCACTTTCAATCGGAATAGTTGGCTTGCCAAATGTTGGCAAATCAACGCTTTTCCAGACAATAACTAAAAAGCAGGTTAATATAGCAAATTATCCTTTTTGCACCATAGATCCAAGTGTGGGCGCTGTTGCTGTTCCTGACGAAAGAGTGGAAAAGCTTGCAGAGCTTACAAAATCCGTGAAGAAAATAAATACTACAATTGAATTCTACGATATAGCTGGTTTAGTTAAGGGCGCTAATAAGGGAGAGGGTTTGGGAAATAAGTTTTTAGCTAATATAAGGGAAACAGATGCTATTATTTATGTTCTTAGGGCTTTTACTAATAAAGATATAATCAACACTCAATCAGAGATTAATCCGATTGCTGATAAAGATATTTTAGATATGGAATTAATTTTTAAGGATTTAGAAACAGTTGATAAAAGATTGAATGGTTTGGAAAAGGAGATTAGGGCAAAGGACAAAGAAGCTATTAGAGAATTTGATGTGCTTAAAAGAGTTAAAGAGTTTTTAGAAAAAGGGGATATATTAAGTGAGCAGAAATTTACAGATGAGGAAAAGAAAATAATTCATTCATATCAGCTTCTTACAATGAAACCGCGACTTTATTTATTAAACGGTAAAGATGAAGATGTTTCTTTAAAAATAATAGAAGAGTTTAAAGAAAATAATTGGCAGTTTTTAATAGTGGATATTTTGGCAGAGTTTGAAGCGATTGGTCTTAGTAAAGAAGAGAGAACAGAGTTTGATTTGCCGAAAGAGACAGAGCTGGATATTTTGATTAAAAAGGCCTACGAAATATTAGGACTGGTTACTTTTTTTACTACCGGACCTAACGAGACAAGGGCTTGGACTATTGGAAAAGGTCAAAAAGCTCCGCAGACAGGAGGAGTAATCCACAGCGATTTTGAATCTAATTTTATTAAGGCAGATGTTATTAATTGGAAAGATTTGATAGACATTGGCGGATTTGTTAAAGCCAGGGAAAAAGGCCTTATCAGAATAGAGGGCAAAGAATATGTTGTTGCGGACGGTGATGTCATTGAAATAAAGCATAATGCCTGATTTTATGTTTTAGGGCT
>JAHIEL010000002.1 GCA_018901715.1 Patescibacteria group bacterium | reverse complement strand
TGCCTTTGCTTGGTCAAACTTTTTTCCTTTTGCGGAAAATAAAATAATTCTTGTTTTTTTATTCTTTTTTAAAATCTTTTTTACTGCTCTAAAAATTATATCCACCTTGAAAATCATGCCCGCTCCCCCGCCATAAGGCCTATCATCAACTGTTCTGTGCCTGTCTTTGGCAAATTCTCTTAAATTACGAACTTGTATTTTTATTAATTTCTTTTTTTGCGCCAATCTCAAAATGCTTTCTTTGAAATAAGAATCAAAAATTTCCGGAAAAATTGTAATAATGTCAAATTGAATCATAATAATTTACGAATTACGAATTTGGTTGGTGTAGATGTCAAACATCTACACAGATATTTTCTGCCGAGAACACTTCTCGGCGGATTTCAGCTTATAGCGAGAATATCTTGTTTTAAGATGCGTCACGCAGGCCGAGTGGGCATGGTTTCCCGCTATAGGCGGGAAGAGCGAGGCCGAGGGCCGAGTAGCGATTTCCTCGCATGGGAAATCGACTGCGTCATCTTAAAATAAGATATTTGAGCGAAATAATCGGCAAATAAAGATAAATTTCCTTGATAAATAATAAATCAAAAAAACCGTGCTATCAATAACAATAGCACGGCTTTTTGTTTTTTGGAATGACTTAGAGTTTTAAATCTTCAAGCTTCCCTTCAGATTCTTTATCTTGAGATGGAGCACGCTTAATACCTCCTGTTCCACCTTCTGGCTCTTCTATCTTAAGATTGACACGGGCATGGTTCTTTAAACCAATAATGCGAAGCAGAGTTCTAATGGCTCTAACAGTTGAGCCCTCTCTACCAATAATCTGCCCCATATCTTCTTTGTGTAAATTCAAAGTAAGTAAAACGCCCATTTCGTCAACCGTTCTGTCAATTTTTACATCTTCAGGATGATCAACCAGGGCTGTTACTACATACTCAAGAAAATCCTTCTCTGTATTCTTATCAGCCATAACTTTTTCTGTAATGATTTATTCAGCGACCTTTTCATTCAATTACTCGTATTTTATCTTTTTTCAAAAAAATGTCAAGCTTCTTTGCTTTCTTCTTTTTTAAGCTCTTCTTTTTTTGATTCTGATTTTTGCTCTTTCACTTTTTCTTTCTTGGGCTCTTGTTTTGGCTCCTCTTTTTTCTCTTGTTCAATTGGCTTTTCTTTTGCTACTTCTTCTTTTGCTTCCTCTCTTGCAACCTCGCCCTCTTCTGCTGGTTTTTCTACTGTGCTCTTTGTCTCTTCTTTCTCTTTTATCTTGGTAGAATGAACCGCTCTTTTCTCTGCCTTTATAATGCCTTCTGAAACAAGCAGGTTATGCATAGTATCAGAGGCCTTTGCCCCGACTGATAACCAATACTCTACTCTTTCTTTATCTACAGATTTTTCCTTAGTAAGAGGATTATAAAAACCAAGCTGTTCAATAAATTTACCGCTTTTAGGCGCTCGCCTATTATCTATTGCCACAATTTTATAAGATGGCTGATGCTTTCTCCCTATTCTTAAAAGTCGTATAGCTAACATATTTGCTGGGTTTTACCCTATTTCTCTTTAATTATAAATCTCTTATCTAATTCTTCTAATTTTTCAGTAATTCCTGTGTATTCAAGTTCGTTCATCCCTAACATGGCGCTACCGAAAAATCCCTGCTTTCTTATTTCTTCTGCTTTAGCAGAGGCCTTATCCCTAATATAATCCCAATATGGATGATCAAAAACATCTACCTCTTCTGTGAACTTGCCGTTATGAACACATAAAGCAACACCGCTTACTATTGGCGGACCGTCAAAATATGAAACCGGTGTATTCACGCGCACTGGCATTAATGGCCCGACATGTGAGCCCCTCATAAAACCAGCAACATAATGACTTATAGAAAATGGTGATAATATCTCGCCTGTGGCTGGAAAATCTTTTTGAACTCTAACCAAAGCAATCGGATCGTCTTTCCCAGTATATGTTCCTGATATATTGTGTAATCTCGTAGTGCTAAGAGACAGGCACTTGTGTCCGCTTTTGGAATAAACTTCTGAAATGCCAAATCTTTCTGTGTCCCGTAGTAAGCAAGCAATATTATAAATATCATTTGGTGTTTCTAACTCAATAACCTTATCTCCCTCGCCCTTAAAATCCATATCCATAATAATAAATTTATATCCTTGGGAAATCTTTGGCACAAGAATCAACCCTGAGTTATGAAATGGATCAGCAAAAGCTAAATAAAATGGCAAATTATAAGCGCCAGGGTTGGTTTTATCAGCCATAAATAATAAAAACGGTTCCGCTGGTCTTTCCTCAAACTCTATTTCTGCAACTGCAGGGCCAGATCCTTTAATATTGCCAGAAAAAGAATCTTTTAATAAGTCCTGCCCAGCGCCATAAAGTCCCTGCTCTTTAGCAACCTCTGTTCCTCTTTGAAAAGCGTCCCATGCGAGCCGATGAATTTCTGGGTAATTCTCTCCCTTATCGTGAGACATTAAAATAGTGATATCATCGCCAGTATGAAAAATCTTGTGATCTAATATTATGCTGCTCTTTTTTACAACCTCGGAAACTGCCTCTACTAATTTTTTGCTTGGGCAAAGATGACCGCCGATAGAACCAATATCTGCCTTAATTGCTGAAATGGTTATTTTCATATTATAAAGTATTAATTATGTCCACTTTTTTAAGTTAAGACCTTTTTCAGCTGCCGCTTCTTCTGCTTCTTGTTTTGATTTACCATTTCCTTTGGAAATCAATTTGTCTTCTAAAAATGCCCCTACTACAAATGTTTTATTATGGTCTGGCCCCCATTCTTCTAAAAGATCATATCTCGGAGTAATCTTCTCTTTTGCTTGCGCAATTTCTTGAAATTTACTTTTTGCATCAATAAAATCCTCATTTGCTAAAATCATTTCTAATTTTGGCATTATGTGTTTTTCAACAAAGCTTTTGCAAATATCATAACCTTGGTCAACATAAAGAGCTCCTATAAAGGCCTCTATCGTATTCGCTAAAATCTCCTGTCTTGCTTTGCCTTTTTCTTTCTTCTCCCCTTTTGAGAGTAAAAGAAAATCACCAAAATTCAATTCTTTTGCTATTTTACACAACATTTTACTATTGACAAGAGCAGCTCTTAAACTTGTTAATATCCCCTCTTCTTTGTTGGGATGATTCCTGAATAAATTATGACTCACTATGAGTTCAAGAACAGCATCGCCTAAAAATTCTAATCGCTCATTGTTCCCTCTTTTAAAATCAAGATTTTCATTTAAATAAGAACGATGGCAGAAGGACTGGGCTAAAATCTCTTTATCTTTAAAATTAATGCCTAAAGATTTTTCTAATTCGCTAAATTCAATCATTATAATGGCTCAAGCAATTGCCACTAGCCAAAATTTAGCAAGTCGCAGTTGACTAAGTCAGTTAATTATTAGTTATTGATTCCTAATCTTTCTTTCTTTTCCTTTCTTTCTTTCTTTAATGATTAATGATTAATAATCAATGATTTCTTCTTTCTATGCGTTAGGATCTATTTCTTTATAAACCGTGCCGAGAACTCCATTTATAAATCTACCAGAGGCCTCGCCTCCAAACATCTTTGCTAATTCTATGGCTTCATTTATCGCCACTTTTGGCGGAACTTCATCTTTGTTAGAATAAATAAGTTCATAAAGGCCTATTCTTAAAACATTTCTATCAACTATATTTATCTGTTCCAACGGCCAATCAGGCGCAGCTTTTTCAAGGATTTTATCTATTTTTTCTGCTTCCTGTTCAACTCCTTTGGCAAGCTGTTTTATAAAATCCTTATCTTCTAAGCCAGGTCCGAACTCTTTGATATTTCTTTCCAATATATCATCTAATGACTTTTTTTTATTTGAAAAATCCCACTCGTACAGAGATTGCATTACAATGCTTCTTGATAAATGTCTACTACCCATAAGCTCTTGTGATGCCCGTCCTCGTTGATGAGGACGGGCCTCGTCGAAAAATTAAATTATTTTTTTGACATTTCTTCCATTGTCAGACCCTTCTTAGGCGTCTTTTCCGATTCTTTCATTTCTTTTTCTTTTTCTTTTCTCGCCTTTTTATCTAATTTTTTCATTACATCAATTATTTGTTTGCCTTTGTAATAACCGCAATTCTTGCAAACTGTGTGCGCTAAAACAGGTGCTTTGCATCTTACACAAATACCAAAACTCGGCTTATCCAAATGAATATGCATCCGCCTCTGGTTTCTCCTTGATTTAGTTTTTCTCTGTTTTGGAACTGCCATATTTGCCTATGAGCGCAGCGAGTAGTCGCAAATATGAGCACCCTGCTCAAATTTTGCTATCGCTAACACTCTTAATTTTATTTTATTTCTAACAATTAAATACTCTTGCAGTCTGCGTGCGACGAATAGTCGCATACCTTGTTGGGCGAAGCGGACTGCATTTCGCTAATTTCGCAAAATTTAGGCACGGGTAGCCACCTGATATCTTGAGTCGCCATCTCCGTAAAATTAATAATTTAATTTTCTATCACTTAGCAAAATTTGGGAATGGGTCACCATATAAAATCGTATAACAATATTAGCAAACTAATTATAAAAAATCAAGCAAAACAGCACAAGGACATTCCTTGTGCTGAGTTTATAATAATTAATCTTTCTTTCTTCTTTTCCTTAATGATTAATAATCAATGATCAATAATTTCTAGTCTTTCTTTTCTTTTCTTTTCTTTTTTTCTTTAATGATTAATGATCAATAATTTCTAGTCTTTCTTTTCTTTTCTTTTTTTCTTTAATGATAAATAATCAATGATCAATAATTTCTAGTCTTTCTTTTCTTTTCTTTTTTTCTTTAATGATTAATGATTAATGATCAATAATTTCTAGTCTTTCTTTTCTTTTCT
>JAHIEL010000042.1 GCA_018901715.1 Patescibacteria group bacterium | reverse complement strand
TTAATATGAAAACAATTTACCAAGACCAAGATTTATTAGTGATTGATAAACCAGCAGGTATTTCTGTAAATGATTTAGAAAAACAATTGCCAGAAACTGGTCTATTGAGAAACGGAATTATTCACCGCTTAGACAAAGATACTTCAGGCCTGTTGCTTGTTGCAAAAACCAGTAAATCCTTGCTTTTTTTTCAAAATCAGTTTAAAAATAGAGAGATTGAAAAAACATATATTGCTTTAGTGTTTGGAAAAATGGAAGAAGATAGCGGAATCTGCAAAACATTAATAGGAAGAGATAATTCCGGAGTTAAACAAAAAGTATATTTATTAACAAGCCCAAAATCTAAAAAAACAGGGCCAAGAACCGCGGAAACCGAATGGAAAGTAATAAAGAGATATAAGGAATATACTTTAGTTGAAGCAAAGCCAAAAACAGGGAGAAAGCATCAAATAAGAGTTCATCTCGCATATCTCGGGCATCCAATTGTTGGAGATAAACTTTATTCCTTTAAAAACCAAAAAATTCCAGATGGATTAGAAAGACAATTCCTTCACGCAAAGTCATTAAAACTAAAAATGTTAAAAGGCGAGAAAAAAGAATTTCAATCGGAATTACCAATAAATTTAAAAAACATATTATGCCAGATACAATAAAACAATTTAATACAGAACAATTGAGAAAAATCAAATCTGAAATCAGAGCTGGAGATACAGTTAAGGTGCATCAAATAATATCTGATTTTGATGCTGAAAAAGAGAAAACTCAAATCTTTGAAGGAATCGTTTTAGCACGGAAGCACGGAAAAGGGCTAAACGCAACAATTACAGTAAGGGCTACGATAGATAGTATTGGAGTAGAAAAAATATTCCCTCTCCATTCCCCGATAATAAAACAGATTGATATTATTAAGAGGGCTAAGGTTAGGAGGGCGAAACTTTATTATTTAAGAACAGCACAAGGAAAAAGAGCAAGATTAAAAACTCAAATGACTGATGAAAAAGTTTTTGAGGAAAAAATTCCTGTAAAAAATGAAGCTCCGGAAGAAACTCCAGGAGAAGAAATTGCAGAAAAAGCTACCATAGAAGAAAAGAAAGAAAAAGTTAAGGTAGAACCAAAAACTCCCGAAGAAGAAAAATAGAATAGGGCGAGTGTTGGAACGGTAGACATCTATGCTTGAGGGGCATAGGGGAATTATTCCCGTGAGGGTTCAAATCCCTCCTCGCCCACGAACAAAAGCAAAAGACCCGTATAAACGGGTCTTTTGCTTTTACATCTATTCGTTTTTTAATCTTTATGCCTCCTCAACTAACTCAATATAAGTATAATGAGCTCCGAACTCAAGGGCATCAACCCTTGAAGGAAACCAAATATCTACTTGATATTTTTTGCGAGGATGCATTCTATCTTGAACTATAAAAATCTTGTCTCCAAATAATTCAGGAATCTTAATCTTGGTACCGAATGAAAGAAAATTAGCTGCCACTATTCCGTCCTGCACCCAATCCCCGGACGCAGTGATAAATGGCGAACTATCTGTCTCATAAGGAGAAGAGGAGTAAGCGGTAACTGCCACTCTATATGTTTTATGATCCTCTCCAACCAAGCTTCCTACTGTGCCCTTTGGAATATGGTGAGCAATATTAGAGCTCAAAGAATTTTCTTGATAAACTATGGCACTGCTATTAAGAGAATCATCTTTTTCTAATGTAATTCCCCTAACAGTAGCCAGGCCATAGAATAAAGAAAAAATAACCCCTGTTGTGACTCCCCAGAGGATTAGAACTTCAATTATGTTAGCAATCTTTGTTTTCATAATTTTCATTAGATTGCCATCTATGATAACACAGTTTACCTACTTTTGTCAAGAGTTTTTGGCAAATTGCCATATCTGAGCGGGTGAGCGGAGTTGAACCGCCATCACTACCTTGGCAAGGTAGTATAATAGCCATTATACGACACCCGCATATGTGCCGTGGGTCAGAATTGAACTGACGACCCCTTCTTTTTCAGAGAAATGCTCTACCCCTGAGCTACCACGGCTGGTGGGCGGTACAGGACTCGAATCCCGATTGCGATTACATCGCAATCGAGGATCCACGACTAGTCGGGACCTGTGACTTTTTCGACCCGCCTAAACTTTGGACGAAAGGTGGGCGGTACAGGACTCGAATCCCGATTGCGA
>JAHIEL010000041.1 GCA_018901715.1 Patescibacteria group bacterium | reverse complement strand
TTGTAAAATTTTACCAACAAAAGTAATTATTGGTTCTGGATTTTTAACTGATGAAGAAATAAAAAAAGCATCAGAAATTGTTAAAAAAGCTGGAGCTTTTTGTGTTAAAACAGCTACTGACAAAGATCCTTTAGAAAACAGAGAATTAAAAGAAAAAGCAAGACATCTTAAAATTATGGCAAAGGCAGCGCCAGGTCTTTCAATTAAGGCGTCTGCTAAAATTAAAAGCTTGGAAGACCTTAAATTAATGGTTAAGGCCGGAGCAAATATTATTGGAACTAGTTCAGGAGTTAAAATTGTTAAACAAAACTTATGAAAAATTTATCTAAAGAAGAGATTAAAAAAGCTAAAGCAATAAATTTATTTCCTGACCCGAAATTGCCACCCACTCAACAAGATTTTAGAGAAACATTTCAATGGCGAATTTTTAGAATTATGGCAGAATTTGTTGAAGGTTTTCATTTTATTGCTGATTTTAAAAAAACTATTACCATTTTTGGTTCAACCAGTTTTTCTCCTGATAATCCTTATTACAAAGAAGCAAGAAAGTTGGGAAAACTTTTAGCTGAAGCAGGATATGGAGTGATTACAGGCGGAGGTCCTGGAATTATGGAAGCAGCTAACCGCGGAGCTTTTGAGGCAGGCGGTGAATCTATTGGTATTAATATTGAACTGCCTGATGGCCAGAGAATGAATTCTTATGTTAATAAGCCAATCGGGTTTCATCATTTTTTTACTCGGAAAGTTATGCTTTCTTTTGCTTCCAAGGCCTATGTCTTTTTCCCTGGTGGCTTTGGCACTTTAGATGAATTTTTTGAAATGGTAACCTTAATTCAAACCAAAAAGCTTGCTAAACCAGTTCCGATTGTTGTTATAGGCAAAGAATTCTGGCAACCAATGTTTGATTGGATAGAGCAAGAAGTTTATGGAAAGCAGAAAGCTATTGAAAAAGAAGATTTAGAAATTTTTCATTTAGTTGATTCAATAGAAGAGGGGTTTGAGATTATTAAAAAATGTTAATTTTAGTTTTTTAGAGAAATCCGGGGGAAGTCCGACTTCCCCCCTATTTACATCCGTATGAAAGCCCTTGTTTTGTAGGGGTTTTTTTGATCTATGAAAACCTAGTATTTTTTGGTAAAATAAATAGATAAATTTAAATTAATATTTATTAATGCATTTAATCATTCATATAGCATTTGGTCTTTTTTTATTAGGGATTTTCAATAATCCTTTAGTTTTATTTCTCGCTATATTTATAGGACATTTTCTATTGGATTCTATTCCTCATTATAAGCCCTTAAAAAGAATATTTATTGAAACAATAATTGATATTCTGCTTTCAATTATTTTTATTTTTTTCTATTTAGTTTTTGGAACAGGCCATTCATCGGTCTGGATTTTTTCAGGGGCTATCTTTTTTGCAATACTCCCAGATATGTTTTTATTGATTGACTGGTTGTGGAAAGTAAAAATTATAAAACCATTTATGCTTGATTTCCATAGAAAAATACAGCACGAATATCAATGGGGCTGGATTATAGAACTTGGTCTTTTGTTTTACTTGTTATTTTTTCTTTTTTAGATTATATCTATGATTAAAGATTTTAATTTACCTTTAGTTAATGCTCATTGCCATGCTGCAATGTTTCCATTTAGGGGCATGGCAGAAGATTTGCCTTTGCAGGAATGGTTGGAGAATCATATTTGGCCTATAGAGAAAAAAGAGGTTAATCCAGAGATGGTTTATAATGAAACCAAAAAGGCAATTCAGGAAATGAAAAAGAACAAAATTGCTTTTTTTGTTGATATGTATTCTTTTTCAGACCAAGTGGCTGAAGCAGCGATAGAAGAGAATATGCCTGTTATGATTGGTCCGGTACTCGTAGATTCTCCTCACAGTTATGAAAATTTTGAGCAGGGCATTGAAATTGCTGAGAATTTATTAAAAGAATATCAAAATCATAATTTAGTAAAAGTTTCCGTGGCTCCTCATGCGATTTATACGGTTTCTGCTAATAATTTAGTTAAAGCAAAGGACTTAGCCAGAGAATATAATGCTATTTACCAGATTCATTGCGCTGAAACTAAGAAAGAGCTTGATGATTGTTTAAAAAACCATAACAAAACTCCAGTTCAATACTTAGATGATTTGGGGATTTTAGATGAAAAAACTTTGCTTGCCCATTGCGTTTGGCTTAATAATCAAGATATAGAAATATTAAGCAAAAAGCAAGTTAGCGTGGCTCACTGTCCATTGAGTAATTTAAAACTTGGGTCTGGCATTGCTCCAATTTCAAAAATGATTGAGAAAAATGTTTTAATATGTTTAGGAACAGATGGTCCAGCCAGTTCCAACCGTCTGGATATTTGGGAAGCAGGGAAATTTGCCACCTTGATTCAGAAGGGTGTTAATCATAATCCATCACTTTTATCTGTGCGAGAGGTTATTAAAATGATGACTGTTAACGGAATGAAGGCACTTGGTATAAATGAATTAAATGGAAAAACAATAGCAGAGTGGGAGATAGAGATTGAAAATCAAGATTTTTCTTATTTATATCACTTAAATTCATGTCAGCTATAAAAGAGATTAGAAAAATATTTATTATATTCTTAGGCCTCTGCTTGATTTTGAGTATCGGTTTTTTAATAATAAAAAATATAAATAAAGATATATCATTTTTAAAAAATAGAGATTTCAATTTTTTTAGAGCTGATATTTCAAGTATCTTCTCAAATGCGATAGAGAACATTGAGCAAGAATATTGTGCTTTAAGCTTGATTTTTGTTGGAGATATGATGTTTGACAGAGGAGTTGAATACTATTCCAAGCAAAATAATAATATTTATTATTCATTGGAAAAAGTTAGCGATTTTTTAAAAACAGCAGATATAACTTTTGGCAATTTAGAAGGCCCAATTGTGGAATATCCTAAAAATTTTTCAAGCAATTCATTAAAATTCGCTTTTAGCACAAGCACATTAAAAGTTCTTACAAGCGCTGGATTTGATGTTTTTTCTTTGGCTAATAATCATTCGTTGAATATGGGCAATTCCGGCTTAGAGCACACAAGAAGTTTTTTAAAAGATGTAGGTATTTTACCCGTAGGAGATACAATAAATTGCTTAGAGGAATTTGTAATTGAAAAGGATAATGTAGTTTTTTTCGCTGTTAATAAGACATTTACATTTAACTGCTCTGACGAGCAGGTCATAGACAATCTAAAACTTATTAAAGAAAAGTTTCCTGACAAGTTTTTAATTGTGAGTATTCATTGGGGCATTGAGTATAATCTTAGTAATTCTCCAGCCCAGCAAGAGCTTAGCCATAAGCTAATTGATAATGGAGCGGATTTAATTATTGGTCATCATCCACATGTGGTTCAGAATATTGAAGAGTATAAGGGGAAATTGATTTTTTATTCACTTGGTAACTTTGTTTTTGACCAGCACTTTTCAGAGGAAACTCAGCAAGGGCTGGCAATTAAACTTTGTTTAGGCAAAAAAACAAAAACATTTCAGCTTTTTCCTGTCCAGATAACACTAGGTCAACCAAATTGGATGGACATAGGAGAGGCAAATATCTTTTTAGAAGAATTAGCTGATAGGTCAGAAAAGGGCTTGAATCAAAGTATAAAAAATGGCACAATAGTAA
>JAHIEL010000040.1 GCA_018901715.1 Patescibacteria group bacterium | reverse complement strand
TTATTTTCTCTTATCAAATTAGCAATAGCTGAATTATTAAAAATAATTTCTGCTGCTGGTATCAACCCCCCGCCAACTTTCGGTAATAATCGTTGAGATACAATGCCTAATAAAGAACCAGATAGCTGTGCCCTAATCTGCTCTTGACGGTGACTCTCAAAGCTATCTACAATTCTA
Source organism: Patescibacteria group bacterium (assembly GCA_018901715.1). GTDB lineage: Bacteria > Patescibacteriota > Minisyncoccia > Minisyncoccales > PEYH01 > JAHIEL01. The sequence goes on along the minus strand of JAHIEL010000040.1, from coordinate 7,954 downwards.
TGTATGGTCTGGGCAGCAGAATTAGTGTGCAAAGTGGCAAAAACTAAATGTCCTGTCTCTGCTGCTGTGAGTGCAGTAGCAATGGTCTCTGGGTCACGCATTTCCCCTACCATAATAACATCAGGGTCCTGCCTAAAAGTAGAACGAAGGGCTCTGGCAAAAGAAAGAGTGTCAGTGCTCACCTCTCTCTGGTCAACTATTGATAAATCGTCCTTAAATTGATATTCTACAGGGTCTTCAATTGTGATGATGTGTCCCCTTGTTGTATGATTAATTTCATCTATTAGCGCTGCCAGAGTAGTTGATTTTCCATGACTAGAAGGTCCTGTCACTAAAACAAAGCCCTGATGCGCTCTAGCGAACAAGTGGAGGATTGAAGGCAAATTTAACTCTTCAATTGTCTTAATTGTTTTGGAAATAAAACGGAGAGAACAACTTACCATACTCTGCTGAAAATAAGCATTGCCTCTGAATCTTCCGAAATCCTTGAAATTATAAGAAAAATCTATTTCTCTTTCTTTTAAAAATTTTGAAAATCTGTCATTGCCATCTTCTTGCGCAAACATTATTTTGATAATATCTTGAATATCATCTGAATCAATCTCTTTAAGCTTAGATAAAACTTCCAAAGACCCGTCTATTCTCAATATTGGTTTCCTGTCAGTTGAAAAATGAATATCAGAAGCATTTTTCTCAATAGCTATTTCCAATAAATCATTTAAAAACTTTTTGTGGTCTTTTAATTTCATATTTTATAGAAGCTCTTTAAGCTCTTTTACTACCTGACTTGGAGTAAAATTAGATTTAATTAAATACTTATCAGCCCCCAATTTTAAGCCCTTTTCCACTTCTTCTTTTTGTCCGAGATTAGACAGAACCAAAATCTTTATCTTTTCTGCTCCTTGAATATCCTTAATCTGTTTTAAAACCTGCCAACCATCAATATTTGGCAAGACAATATCCAAAATAATTAAAACCGGTTTATCATTTTTTATCTTTTCTAATGCTTGTTCTCCATCTTTTGCTGTTATTAGATCAAAACCCTCTAAATTAAGCTTGGTTGTATAAATATCAATAAGAAACGGATCATCCTCTACTAAAAGTATTTTTTTCATAGTATTAAATAATTACTAATGATTGGATTACGAGGCCGGGCCTCGTTGAATACTCGTTTGAAACTCATTAAAATAAAATTTTCCATTATCCTTCAGAAGTTACTCTTACAACTTCATCGACCGAAGTTTCGCCTTTTAAAAGTTTTAAAACTCCATCTTGGCGCATAGTTATCATCCCTTGCCTATTTGCCTCTTTTTCAACTTCTTCTCTGATAAAATTAGTTAAAATAATGTCTGCCAACTCTTTTGTCATTGACAAAACCTCAAATACAGCTGTTCTGCCTGAATAACCCTTGCCTCCGCATTGACTACATCCAGCTGGTTCCCAAATCCAAAAGTCCTTATTAAACCTGTATTCTTCATTAATTTTAGCAGGAAATTTCGCTATCTCATCTCTGATGAATTTACCTATGGCAACGCTAGGCCTTACTTTCTTTTTGCAATGAGGACAAAGTCGCCTTAATAATCGCTGTGCCATTACCACTGTAATAGTTGATGGCAGTAAAAAGGGCTTAACTCCTAAATCAGTAAGCCGTGGAATAGCTCCTATTGCATTATTAGTATGCAGAGTGGATAAAACAATATGACCAGTAAGCGCGGCATGTGTAGCTAGATTAGCTGTTTCTTTATCTCTAATCTCTCCAACCATAATGATATCAGGGTCTTGCCTTAAAATATGGCGTAGACCTGTGGCAAATGTATATCCAATTTCGGGCTTAATCTGGGACTGGCTAACGCCTTCAATAAAATACTCTACTGGATCTTCTAAAGTCACTATATTCACACCATCTTTATTAAGGCGCTCTAATATAACATATAATGTAGTAGTTTTCCCAGAACCAGTAGGACCTGTAGAGAGAATCATACCATACGGCTCCTGAATTGCCTTTTTTATGAGCTTCAGATTGCTCGCTTCAAGCCCCAAATCCTCAAGTTTGTCTAATTTGTTAGCAGGATTTAAGACCCTCATCACCACTTTCTCTCCAAGCGTAGTTGGAAAAGTGGAAACCCTGAAATCAATGCTTTGGCCATTTATAATAACTGAAAATCTTCCATCTTGAGGAATTCTACTTTCATCAATTTTAAGCTTAGATACAATCTTAATTCTTGCCACAATAGAAGGGTGGACCTCTCTTGGCAAAAACAAACTTGAGTGCAGTATTCCGTCTAGCCGAAATCTTATCCTTGTCTTTTCTCTGCTTGGCTCTACATGAATATCAGAAGCATGCCCCTCAACTGCATGCTTCAGCATAACAGCAACTGTTTTGCTAATAGGCGCTTCGCCTTTATGCTTCACTATATCAAGAGAAGATGTAGAAATTTTTTCTCCAGGAGTAGCTTGTAATTGCTGTTCTAATTCCTGTAATGCCATTCTAACCTCCCTGCCCAAACTCTGATATTGTTTAAGATATTCTTGAAATTCGCTGATTGTAATTAAAACTACGCTATAACTAAAATTTTTCTGGCGGGATAAAAAATTCAACGCCTCTTGGGCTTTAAGGTTTTCAGGATAAACCATTGCTATTATCAATTTCTTATCCTTTTTGCTAATTGGACACATTCTATAATGTTCAGCTGAATCCCTGGGAATAAATTCCAAAATCTCTTGAGAAATATCTTTGGGTAAGCTCTTTACTAAAGGAATGCCCAATTCCTTGCTCTTCATTTGGAAAAGTTCCTCTTCAGGTAAAACCTTCTCTTTAATGAGAAGCTCTTCTTCAGTTATTTCATCACTTTCTATTTTTTTCTTAAACTCATCAGCAATTTTCTTGTCAATCTCTCCTCGTTTTAATAATGTATCAATTAAAGGCATTTTAATAATAGAGCCACTCTAAAAGTGGACATTTTAAAAATTAAGCTTTAATGTTTTATCCGTTTAAGGGCTTGGAATAATATCTAAATCTGGAGCAATTTCTAAATAAGGAGCAAACGGATTTTCTCTTCCAAACCTTTCAGTAGAAGTGCTTTCAATAAATTCAAATGGTTTAAGCTGTTTTATAATTTCGCTTTCTAATAAACCAAAATCTATACTGATTCTCTGCTCCCTCGCCTCTATGCTAGTCACCTCAATTACACCTGGAACTGGTTCCTCCTTATTTAAGAAGAAAACCCAAAAGATAATCAGGCCGACTATCAAAACAATGGCTGTCGCTAAAATGTATAAATTCTTTTTCTTTTCCTTGGAAAATATAATTACCATAGCTTATAAAATTAATAAGAATGAATTTTAAGTTCTAGTCCAAAAACTGTTGGTTCTTCCAATATATAATCTAAAGAAAAATCAGCTGACAAGACCTCTATCAAACGGGCATTATTCTCAAGCGCAAAAAGAAAATTTCTAAAAGCAAAATATGAGCCAGAAACATCAAGGTTTACTAAATAATCATTCGTTTGCTTTTTTTCGTCTTTTGGATAAACTTGTTTGCTCCAGCTTACCTGCTCTAACCCAACTCCTGTGTTAACCGCCTCCTGCTTTAAAAAATTCAAAAATGATGGAATGTCTGGCTCATCTGGGATAGCGCTTGTAACTTTATCAATTAAGTCCTGCCTTTCTTTGACTTTTTCGTTTATTTGCCCAAGTATTTTTAGATAATTTTGCTGACTTGCTAATTCTTCCTCTTTTTCAGTGATTTGATTTTGGAGTTGGGAAAATTTCTGATACTTGGGATAAAGAAAAATCGCCCCAATAATAATTGATATGACTAAGCTTATTGATATTATTGTTAAGCTATATTTCATATATTAAAAATTAGTAATAATAGCTATTTCTTCTCTTCGGGCTCAAAAATGACAATACTCATTGCAAATCCAATCCCTTCTTCCTCATCTAGAGAAACTGTCTCTGCCTGGGCATTAAAAATATAACCGCTTTCTTTGAAAGCTGAAATCTGCTGACCTAGTGCCTTAAAGTCCTTTGCAATACCTGTTAGCATTGCAATGCCCTGCGTCATGTCTAAGGAAAGTTTATTAAAATAAACATCTGGATGGACTAATTCTTCTAAAAATGAATAAAACTCTAAAATTCTTTTCCTGTCTTCTAAAATACTAATAACACTGCTCACCTTTTTCTTGTAAGCCATTAATTTTTTTTCTATGTCTATTTCTTCTTGGCTCTTAGCTTGAGATAATTCTGCATCAAGTTGGCTTATCCTCTTATTGGATGCATTTATTTTTGAAGAAAGGAAAAATATACCGACAATTACGACAACCACAAGCAATAGAGAAAACCAGGGCAAAATAAGATTCAGCCGTGTTGCGCTTTTTTCGCTTGTTCTTGGTATAACTTGAACCATATAATAAATTACTAATTAAATCCTCTTAATGCCATGCCTGCAGCAATGGACAAGGATGGCCCGATCTTTTTTAATGTCTCCTCTAAACTTGGAGGAGCGGAAATATCAATGAAAGGATTTGCTATCTCAATAGGTATATCCAAATTTTGAGCAAAATATTCAACAAGACCTGGCATAGCAACTCCACCTCCACTTAAAATTATTTTACCTGGGACTTCTTTATCTTTAGCATAAAGCTCATTAAAAATATCCTTAGTTTTCTTTAATATCAATTCTGCTATAGGCAAAAGAAGCTTTTTAATATCAGGGTTCTTATCAGACAAACCATAAATATGTATTATCGCAGAGGCCTTTTTCTTTTCTATGCCCAAAGCACTTGTGAGGGCTCGGGTAAAGTCCTCTCCTGAAACATCTAAACTATGAGAAACTTTTAATACGCCTTGGGATACAATATTAATTGTACTACTTCTCTCGCCAATATCAATCAAGCCAATTACATTGCTCTTGTCCTGATATTTTATCAACGCTCTTAACATCGCAAAGACCTCTGCTTCTAATGCTATTATTTTTAAACCAGCCCCTTGAGCGATTCTCTGATATTTAGCAATAACATCGTTTGGAACGGTTACTAACAAGACCCGCAAAGGCGTAGCGCCCTTTTGATTTGGTCCGCCTTTAATAATCTGCCAATCAAGAGTTACTTCTGATAATGGCAAGGGTATTCTTCTTGGCGCTTCATATTTTACTGCCTCTGGAACTTCTTTTTCCGACATTGGTGGCAAATCAAAGGTTGTAAAAAAGCTTACATAATCAGGAATTGAAAAAAATGCTTGTTTAGATTTAATGCCTGCTTCTTGTAAAATACTGGTTATTGCTCCTACTATATTGTCCTCTTCAATAGAAAGAACTCCTCTTTCTCTATTGCGAAAAGAATTACCTGCAAAATATTCTGCTCCGAGAATTCCGTAATTGGTTAACATCTTCCCTTTTTGTTTTGAAAGCTCAACCAATTTTACAGAATCAGCGCCTATATCTACGCCTATGAAGCTCTTAGAAAAAGCGTTAAACAATGCCATATGCTAAAATACATTATTAGCTTATTTTTTATTATTCTACCCTTTATTTTGTTTTTCTCCTATGCTTTACTATTAAAATATGTGGAAAACTCAAACCCAAGTAGATAAACGGTAAAAAGATGGGAAATTAAAATATATTATAATGAACAAAGCCCTAACAAAAATATTAGATTTGTTTTGGCCTAAACAATGCCTTAACTGTTCAAAAAATGGCAGATATTTATGTGTTGATTGCCAGGCATTGATTAATCTCTCAACAAGATACGAAGTTAATGTTGATAAGCTTGATTATCTTTTCTGGACAGCTCCTTACAAAGATAAAATAGTTCAGTCCTGCCTTCATTGTCTAAAATACAGATATGTGAAGGACTTAGCTGAAGAGCTATCTGATTTAATTATATCTTATTTTAATTTGTTAAACAATTCGCCTATTTTAGAGCAAACCCGCGCACAAGAGATTGTGATTATTTCTGTGCCTATGTATAAAAAAGACCTGAAAAAACGGGGTTTTAATCATTCAGAAGAAATTGCTCGCTCTTTATCTAAAAAATTAGGCATTCCGCTGGTTGAACAGGCATTACTCAAAACAAAAAAGACCTTATCGCAAATGGAGTTGAAAAGAGAAGAACGATTTTTAAATGTATCAGGAGTTTTTGCGATTAATCCTGAAACAAAGGGGGTGATTGAGGGTAAAAAAATTATTCTGATTGATGATGTTTATACAACAGGAGCCACAATGCAAGAATGCGCAAAAGTTTTAAAACAAAACCACGCCCCAGAAATCTGGGGCGTGGTCATTGCCAGGGATTAACCAGTTTTGAACGGGTCGCACCCGTTCAAAAATGAACAATATTAGGGTGCGACCCTAATATCCCAAAATGAAATATAGGATTTGTAATTTGTTTGTGTAATTTGTATTTAGGGAGCAAATTTTGTTTTTATTAAATATACCTTGTGTTAATTACAAACTACAAATTACTAATTACTGCAACATTTTGTCATAGCAAAATTTGCTGCGGAGAGGGTGGGATTTGAACCCACGTGTCCTTGCGGACGCCGGTTTTCAAAACCGGAGCACTTAGCCACTATGCGACCTCTCCTAATATTAGCAGTTATACGAAGCGGAGGAGGTGGGATTCGAACCCACAGGACCTCTAAGAGGTCGCACCTTAGCAGAGTGCTGGAATAACCGTTATCCGACTCCTCCTGTGCGACATATTATACATCTAAAAATTGAAAAATTCAAGGTTTTATGCTAAATTATCTCTACGCCCCCATAGTTCAATGGATAGAACATAGCCTTGCGGAGGCTACGATTCCTGTTCGAGTCAGGATGGGGGCACATAAATTTTTGCCTTTGTAAAAATTCAAGTAATTAGTAATTAAAACAAGGAAACAAAAATTTATCCCTAATTACAAATTACTCAAACAAATTACAAAAAATTTAACTAAATCAACCGCAGATATTTAATGTCTGTACGGTAAACCGCAACGAGGCCGGGCCTCGGTGCAAAATTATCAATGATTAATGATTAATTAAATGAGATTATTAACTCCAGTAGAAAATATTCCGAAAATTGGTCCGGTTTATGCTAAAAAATTAAAAAAAATGGGGATCCAAACAGCCGGAGATCTCCTTTTTCATTTCCCTGTAAGGTATATTGATTTCTCTCAAATCAAAAATATTGCTGATTTGAAAATAAACGAGCCCGCATGCGTAAAGGGCACTATTGAAAATATAAAAAATGAAATTAGTTATAGGAGAAGATTATTTATTACAAAAGCAGTTGTTAAAGATGATTCCGGAATAATAGGAGTAACCTGGTTTAACCAGCCCTATCTTGCCAACTCTTTAAAAAAAGGAGATATGGTCTATTTAGCAGGCAAAATTACCATTTCCAATCAAGGAGCTTATCTTTCAAGCCCTACTTACGAAAAAATTTCACCTGTTGAGGGCAAGGACTTAGGACCAACTCATACTGCTCGGCTTGTGCCTGTTTATGAAGAAACAAGAGGCATGACTTCCCGATGGCTAAGATATATTATCAAGCCATTGTTATTTAGCATAAAAGACAAGCTTCCAGAAACCCTGCCATCTGAAACAATAAAAGAAAATAAGCTTTTGGGAATAAATAATGCCTTGTCACAAATCCATTTTCCTGATAATTTAGAAATCGCAGAACAGGCAAAACAACGGTTTGCCTTTGAAGAGCTTTTCTTTTTAGAGCTTTTTGTTTTATCCAAAAAACAGGAAATGGAAGAGCTTAATTCAATTGCTATTCCTTTAAATCTTGAAAAAGTTCAGGATTTTGTAAAATCGCTTAATTTCAAACTCACCAAATCGCAGAAAAAAGTAAGCTGGCAGATATTAAAGGACTTAGAAAAACAAAAACCAATGTCGCGTCTTTTGCAAGGCGATGTTGGCTCTGGGAAAACAATTGTCGCTGCCCTTATTGCTTTAAATGTAATT
>JAHIEL010000039.1 GCA_018901715.1 Patescibacteria group bacterium | reverse complement strand
TCCAAGATAAAAGAAAAACAAGATACTGAAATCTGGTTAGACAAAGCAGGTGTTGATTCAAAAAAAAGACCTGAAAATTTGACTCTATTTGACTGGGTAAAACTTTGCAATGGTTTTCAAAAATGATATGTGATAAAATATCTTAATATGAATTTTTATAAATATCTAATATATTTAAAAACAAAAACTCATAAATTTCTGTTTTGGTTAAGCTTTATCGCTTTCTCTCTTTTTCTGCCATTTAGAACAGCAAAAGCAATTCCAGGGCTTGATATTCTAACAGCTCCTTTTGTATTTTTGGCAAAAGTAGGAACTGCCTTTGTTATTCTTGTGCCAGTATCTTGGGGACTCTTGGCTTTAGCTCAAATATTTCTAAGCTGGGCATCAAACCCTGCTTTAGTGGGAGGCATTACTACTAATGAATTTGTAATGGAGGGCTGGGGTATAGTAAGAGATTTTTCCAACTTGTTTTTTATTCTAATAGTAGTTGCAATAGGAATAGCTACTGCGCTCCGCATTAGACAATACGAAGTTAAAAAAACTTTACCTCGCTTAATTGCAGTGGCAGTTCTTATTAATTTTTCTCCTGTAATCTGCGGAGTAATAATAGATGTTTCTAATATCTTAATGAGTTATTTTATGACTGCTGGCTCTGCTGGCTTTAATAATGCATTAAGTTTAGCAGGAAGCGCTGGCGCTTTCCTTGGCGATTCCATAAGAAGTGCTCTGGGAAACTGGTCAGAAATTTGGCGAGGCATACTTTTTGTAAAAATAATATTTCTTATTGGGTTTAATCTTTTTGCTGCTTTTGTTTTAACAATGATGGGTATGCTGTTTATGGTAAGAAATCTAATACTCTGGATTTTAGTAATCTTTTCACCTATTGCTTTTATTTCAGCTGTCCTGCCTGGAACCAAGAAAGCTATTTTTAGTAAATGGAGCCAAAACTTTCTTAAATGGACATTTATTGGCGTAGGTGCTTCGTTCTTTATATATTTAAGTCAATTAATGCTTCATTTGGGCACAAAATCACTTCTAAATTATGGCCCAACTACTGATATCACAGAGTTTGGAGGAAGAACAATTACTAACATTATGGTTTTAGCTGTGCCTTTTATATTCCTTGTGATTGGCTATACCACTACACTTGCAATGGCTCCGATGGGTGCTGGGGCAATTATGAACGGAGCAAAAAAGACATTAGGATGGGCAAAGGGCAAGGGCTCTGCTGCTGCTAAAAATCGCTTAAGAGATTTAAGAAACTCTGTCTTGGAAAAAGTAGTGCCAGAAAAAGCCAGAGAAAAAGCGGCAAAATGGGCAAAAGCAGAAAATCCCACAGGATGGAAAAAATATGCTGTTGGTCCAGCATATATGGCTTGGGCTAAAAGAAAAGTCGGCAAAGGAGTTGGCAGGGTTGTGGGTGCAGAACAATTAAGCAAAATAGAAAAAGAGACTGAAGAAGAGGTAAAAAATGTTTCTGTTGATGGAATTCTTGCTCTATATAGGGATACAAAAAGCATTGTCAAAAAATTGGCTTTGTTAAACACTTTGGTTAAAAATAACAAATTGGACGATGCAATGACTGCTGGGCTTAAGGCTGACGAAATGAAACCAGTAATGAAGTTTGCACAACAACAACATATGGAAAAAGATATCTTTAGCGCAGCTCCTCACTTGGCTGAATCATTGATTACATCAAGTGGAGGAAATTATGAAGATTTTATTAAAAAGATTAAACCGGAAAGAGTAAAGACTATGTCTGATAGATCCTTTCAAGACCCTGTTACGGTGGATGCGATTGTAAAGACATGGGATGGAAAGAATTTTGGCAATCTGTTTAGAGAAGGCGGGCCAGAAGCAATTGAGAAAGTTGAGGATAGTATCATCCGTCAAGCAGGTGCCACCGGGCTGACAGGAGCAGCTCTTAAAAGAGCTACAAAGGTATGGCTTTTACGTAATAACCCTGCTTTATATAAATACAAGGAAGGAAGTGCTGGTGGTGGCTACTTTAGAAGAATCTAAAAAATATTTAAACATTAAAAATATAAAAAACGGGGTGGTCATCTAAGTCCACCCCGTTGCTATTCGTAGTTCAATTCCTAACAAATTCGGAATCAGTTTGTTTAACGAAACCGTCATCCTTGTTTGTTTGAGATTTTGAACAATTTTCTATGGCCTCTTGCTCAAATTTTGCAAGAAGTTGCTCTTGAACTAATTCTTTCTCCTTAAGCTTCTTCTCCTGTCTTGCTTCCTCCACTTTAGTAAGGCGATCAAACGCCTCATCAATCTTCTTGCTGCTGAGTTTCTCCAGTCGCCTTTTTTCGCGACGATTCATTTTCACCACCTGCCTTAGTCCCGGCTCCTACTGCTCTAGCTATCTGAGCGATTAATCCCATTGCAGAACCTTCAGGGCTACGCCAGTCCATAAGCACACCTTTGTCCGCACCCTTAAAGTAGGTGATATAGCGCTCGGCAGTTGCTTGTGCTTCCTTTTTGCTACAGCCAAGTTTCTCTCTAATCACCTCTGCTAAAGTCGTGTGCTGGAGACCAATTTCCGTAGCCATTTTCCTGGCCCTATATTCGGACGCCTCTTCTTCCAAAGGAGCTTCCAGTCGTGCCCGGCGCCTTGCTGCAGCGACTTCATCTGGAATGCCATAGTCAGAGACAAAGACGCTAAGCAATCTGCGACCCGTTCTCTCTTCTGTTTTGTCTTTTGCGTCTTTTATCGCGGTCTTAGCCGTGACCTTCACATGTTCACCATCATCGTCCTCTCCTCGGTCACCTTCCTTCACTAGTGGCCGATCCGTCTGTTCCATCACTTTGACCAAGTCAAAGCCACCCATTTGATGATCCAAAAGGTCATCAGTTAGCAGGCTGTTGAGATAGCTACGAATGGTCGTATCTGCAATCTGCGTGGCCGCGCCTTTCCAGTCGCGCTTCTGTGTCTTATAGGCACCCACAAGAATGGCCCAATCTTGGTCTATCCCTTCCAGCCAAACTTCAGCATCCTTTGGTTTCGCTTTGGTTCCATCTGGCAAATCAATTTCAATTCCATTTGCCCACATGGGCTGTCTTGCTACCCACATAGGCGTCTTTAATACTAGCAATACAACGCCTCGCGGAAGCCAAAACACTCCACCGACAAAACCTCCTGGCCTCAAAATAACATAAAACTCACCAAAGACCTGCATCACCCAGCGCCATTCTTGATTGACCACTCTAATAGAGGCAATGAGATAAACGATACTACTGACCAACAAAATCCCATGGATTATGCCAGATACAATAGCACCATTTGCCATTGCCCCTCTCATCCCAATATAGCCCCAAAGAATCATGGCTACATTAAGTGCTTTCACAAGACCAACTA
>JAHIEL010000038.1 GCA_018901715.1 Patescibacteria group bacterium | reverse complement strand
TATACAGCGAAGAAGAAAGTGGAAGAATTATTAAAATCAACAAAGCCAGAGGTTTTTGATTTTTTTGATACTCCTAGTTTTTCTTTTTCGTCATTAAAAGATGTTTTAAACTCTGGTTCTCTTTTTGATGATAAAAAAACTATTTTATTAAGAGATGTTTTTTCAAATGCGGGCTTTATGCAGGAATTTTTAGAAAAAGCAGATATTTTAAAGGACACAGACGATTTAGTTATATTCTTTGAAACAAGGCAGGTTCCTTTGACAGAAGGATTAATTTCTTTTTTCAAAAAAAACGGCAAAGTGTTTGAATTTAAATCTTTAAAAACATCAGAAGTTGATGCTTGGGTAAAAAGTAGAGTAGAAGAGCTTGGCTGTTCAATTGATAATCAGGCGTTGTTTGCTTTAACCAAAGCAGTTGGCAATGATTTATGGCGATTATCTTTGGAAATTCAAAAATTAGTTGCTTTTGGATTCAAGCATAAGAAAATAGAAAAATATGGAGTAGAACTTTTAGTAAAGCAAGATATTGATAGTCATATATTCAACACCATAGAGGCCATTGCTAATAAAGATAAAAAAACAGCGCTTGAACTGTTGTATAATCATTTGGAAATAGGCGACCATCCTTCTTATCTTTTGGCAATGATTGCTTATCAATTCAGGAACTTAATTATTGTAAAGGATTTAAGTGATGTGTCTGTTTTAAAGGGGAAAATGCATCCTTTTGTAGTTAGCAAGAGCAGACAGCTTTCTCAAAAGTTCACAAAAGAACGATTAGAAAAAATTTATTCAAAAATTTTTAAAATGGATTTTGCAATCAAGCAAGGAAAAATAAAACCAGTGCTTGCGCTGGAATTATTAATCGCAGATATCTAGGGGACAGTCCCCCAAGAAAGACGGCTGGGAGCCCTTGCGTAGTAAGGTCTCCCAGCTATAAATTCTAATTTGGCACGATTTCTTTATTTTTTTGTGAGAAACCTTGTTAAGCGAGATTTTTTTCTATTAGCAGTATTCTTTTTTATCACATTTTCTTTCATTGCCTTATCCACTGCTTTATAATATTGAGGAAGCAATTCTTGTGCTTCTTTTTCTTTTTTGTCTTCCTTTAATTTAAAAATTTGCTTTTTTAATTCTTTAATCTTATTTTTATAAACTAAATTACGAGCATGGTTCTTATGCTCTTTTCGCAAGGTCTTTTTTGCTGATTTTGTAATTGGCATATTCTATTATTTAGCACAATAGGAAGTTCTTGGCAAGAAATCCATTGAAAAAATGCTTAAATTAAGATAGAATAATTTAATGATTAGTTATTTAAAAGGCACAATTAAAGAAAAAGATAATAGTTTTATTGTTTTAGAAAATCAAGGAATTGGTTTTAAGGTTTTTGTTTCGGAAAAAAACTTAAAAGAAATAAAAATTGATGAGCAGAAGGAGTTTTTTATCTTTTTTGCTATGAGAAATGAAAAACCAGAACTTTATGGTTTTTTGAACAAACAAGAATTAAAGGTTTTTGAGATAATTGAGGCAATATCAGGGATTGGGCCGAAAGGTGCGCTTTTAATATCTTCTCTTGGTTCGTTTGATGAATTAAAAAAAGCAGTAGCAGATAATAATGCTACTTATTTTTCTCAAATTAAAGGGATTGGCAGAAAAAAAGTCCAGAAAATTATTTTAGAACTTGGCGGCAGTTTAAAAGATTTAAAAAACATTAAACAAAGCGATAGCGAGGCGCTAAAAGCCCTTGCCTCTCTTGGTTTTTCTCGGGCAGAGGCAGAAGAAGCGCTTGAAAGCGTGCCAGAAGAAATAAGAGGAACTAAAGAAAGAGTTCAAATAGCTTTAAAATTCTTTAATTAGATTTTTAATTAGAATCCTACCCTGCCAACACGCTAGTGCGACCGAGAGGGGTCAAGTGTCGTAAATTATTATTAATGTAAAGATTATTAAAATGCCTAAATTTTATAAAATTATAATACTGCTACTAGTGTTATTTATAATATTAACCGGTTTATATTTATGCCTAAAATATTATATATTGATGTCACGTCCATCCGGAAATGTATATCCCCCCATAGTGATATATAAAACACACGGAGATTATTTTCAGCAGGTGCCAGTATATTTATCTTTAGACAAGACAAGAGTTACTGGATATCCAGGAATAGAGAAAATGGGGACCACTTATCCAGATCAACTTCATAAAGATTATCTGTTAAGTAATGGTTTTGTGGGGAGCAATACGGGATTTTTAAACATAACTTTTGAAGAATATGCTAATCTCGGGAATACTCCATCTTCATCAGAATTATTCGCAATAATCTTAGATGATAGTCCTTTTATTGAAATGTATTATTGTGGCAATATCAAACCGATTATTTGGGAATTAAATGTAATTATAGGATTGGGCCTGATAGATAATTTGTGTCAGCAGATTGAATTCTAAAGGACCACAGTAATTTTTAAAAGTACGAGTAAAAGTACGAGGACCACTTCGTAAACTTGCGTGGCCAAATTAGGGACATAAATCCCTCCAGCTTCTATGATCTTGTTTCTAGCGTTGTCCACGAAGGCCAACACAATAGAAACCCCCTTGTTTTACAGGGGTTTTAGAGTTTAAGAAATTAGAAATTTGTATAAATTTGTGATAAAATAGAATAATTAACAATAAAATATGTCTAACATCAAAAATTATTTCAATAAAGGGATTTCTGCACCCATAGCTTTTTTCGTGATAATTTTATTAGCTTTAGTAGTTGGGATTGTGGCTTGGTGTTTTGGTCAAAATCAGAACGCTAATCCAGCAACAGTCCAGACAGTTAGCCCAACAATAACTCCAGACCTTACCCCCACTACCACTCCTGCTCCAACCATAACGCCTATAGTAGATTTAAGTTTTGAGACATTTATAGATGGATTAAGGGAAGTGATGGTGCCTTATCATGAGGACTTAAAAATTTTTGAACGTGAATATATTGGTGAACATAGAGGTTTCCCCTGGATAAATGAAAATAATGACGTTGATCTTATTAAGGGATATTCTTTTTATGCCGCATATTTAGTTGATAGGCCTGTTATAAATAATTGTAGTGATGGCATAATAACTTATTTAGAAAAAACGCTTACTCCTAATGCAAAAAACAGCAGAAACGAAGCAAAATTATTGGCTTTTGAAAGAGACAATATAAAGTGTGTTTTCAATTCTTTTGATCTAGATTTAGAATGTGGAGACGCCGCGGAAAGCACTACTCCTGAGTATTATAGAGAAATTTATAATTTCTGGAATCCGAACATGGAGACACAGATAGATCTCTATATATATGAGGTAATTGACGATTTTGCAGTCGTTGCTGGGAAAGGTTACGCAGCTCTCTTGAAAAGAACAGAAAGTGGATGGATAGAGATTACTGGAACCCAAGATTTATGGGAATGTGAGGTAATATTTGAGCACAATGTTCCTCCTTCTCTTGTTGACAATGAATGTTTCTTCTATGATACTACTAGAGAATATTGGGGCTATAATGAAGAATTGGGTAAGTGGGAAAAAGGGTATGAGTCTGACGAGGATAAGGGTTAAATTTTTATTAAATGATAAAATGGTGTTAACTCTGGCTTTTACGATAAAACATAGATGACCGAGAGGGGCCAAGGGAATCGCTTTTTGAGCGGATTTTTGTTAGAATGAAATAATGATAAAATGGTGTAAGAAACAAATATACATTATTACTAAAAAGAATTTCATTTCTGTTTTCTTATGGCTTTTTGCCATTTTCTTTTTTATTCTAGAGAATTTTATAGATACAGATTATAGTATTTCTTCATTCTTGTTAGCCTTAGCCATAGGTCAAGAAATTGGTTATCTAGTAGCAAAAGCAAAGTTCAAGAATAAATAAATTTATTATAGTTAAAAAATAATTTATAAACATGATTATAACATTATTTGGTTCATGGATTTTGGCAGCCATTGTTTTATTTTTGGCCCAAAAGCCCAAAGAAAAAAGAACGAGAATTTTATTAAGAACATTAGGATTCCTTTTATTTTTATGGCCGTTCATTCAGGGAATACTTAATAATTACATATTTAAAAAGTAGATAGAGTCCCAATAGGAAAAAATATGTCGTGCGGGGTTTGTTCCCACACGAATTTTGTAAGATTAGAGAGTGACTCTTTCTGAATTAAAATATTCGTCTAAAAATTCTTTATTGGATAGAAAAACCCTTGTTTTGCAGGGGTTTTTGGGTATAGAGGGCGTGAGTAGTAGAACTTTTTTCATATTCTGATATAATAAAAGCAAGTAATAAGAGAAATATGAATAAAATAAATTTATTTTCCAAACAATCTTTTTTGCTTTGGTTTTCTGCTACTACTTACGCTATCACAGCAGGGATATTTATACCTCGCATAGTTGATATTGTCCTGACTGGACGGTTACCGTTTACAATTACGGTTATGGTCGGGCCAATATCTATTATTAGAGAAATTTTTATGTTTATTTCTCCGTTAATCGGGATATGGATAGGGGTCTTTTTAAGTGCTAAATATCTTTTTAGACAGCAGATAGCTCGCGGAGGCAAGGTTTTTATAAAAATTGCTACAGGTTTATTGTTGATTATTTTCTTGGCGATACAAATTTTGTTTTCTTATGGAAACACCTATGAAGATCTTAGTGGGTTAATATCAATAATTATATCGATTATTATATTCTATTTTTTGAGTAAAAAATATGTCCAAAGGTATTCTTCTAAGCAAATGCCTGGAGAAATAGAAAAAACAGAGAAGCAAGACTATTCTTTAGCCAAACAACCAAAATATATGCGCAAAGTTTTCTTTTTTGGTCGCGATATCTCTTTCTTAGTGATTTTAGTGTTGAATTTAATTTTAGTTTTTGGAGCCTTATTTTTATTACCCTCTGTCTTTACTTCCCAAAATTATCCTGCTTCTGGATGGATGTCTGTAGTGGAGGCAAGCGACTATGTGTCTGCACAGAAAGTAGCATTTCTTATTGCCCTTGGACTATCTTTCATATTTTTATTGTTTTTTAATATTAAAAGAGTAAGGGGCCGCGGGTTGTTGAATTTACTTTGTCTGTTTTTGATTCTTTTTGTCGTTGAATTCGTTTTTATGGGGTTGATATCTTCTCCGTATGAGTGCTATTCTGGTATATATATTCAGCCCAAAGCCGTAGTATGTATTCGTACGATTGATTATATTCCGACGATTTTTCTCTTTTTGCCGCTAATCTACGCCGTAGCCGATGTTATTAATAGGGAAAAGGGAAGAAAAATAACTACAAAGAGAGTGATTACATTATTTTTAGGAATGTTATTTTTTT
>JAHIEL010000037.1 GCA_018901715.1 Patescibacteria group bacterium | reverse complement strand
TTCTCCGTTCTCTCTTATATTCGCATACCAATACCAAAATCCAATAACAGCAATAATTAGAATTACTGCGCCGATTATAATAGCAAGTCGCATCCATGGTTTTTTACCCATATCTTCCGGCCCGATAGTCATCATTGGTGGACGAACTGCTGCTTCTGGTTTTAAAGGAGTTTTTGGTTCAATCCCAGAAGGTTGTATATTTGCATTATCTTCTTCGTGAGTTGCTCCTGCTCCAGGAGAAACTCCTTGTCTTATTCTTTCAAGAATATTCTTTTCTTTCTGCTCTACTCCCTGAATTCTTTTCGCTCTTAAGCGTTCTAGTAGTGCTTGCCTTCTCTTTTTTTGTTCTAACTCTGCTAAGGCCTTTTTTGCTTCTGATCCTTCATCTTCTTCTGGTGCTTTTTCTTCTGGCGCGCCTATGGTCTTTGGACGAATTTCTCCTATTTTTTTTGCTTGAAGACCAACACTACCCTTTTTTTCTTCTTGTTCTTCTTCCTCTCCTTGTTCCACATTTTCCTCCCCTTCTTCAGTTTCTGTCTCTTCGGTGTATTCTTTTTTTGGTTCCTCTCTTTTTAATTCCAAAGGAGCTTCTATGCCTAATAAAGAATTGATTTCCTGAATTCGTTTTCTTAGCTGATTTTCTACTTCCAATATCTTGTCATGCTTGAGATTGATTCGGTTTTCTTCTAATCGAATTTTCTGTTTCTCTTCTTCAATTTTCCAGCGTCTTTTTTCAAGAGTTGAGCGGATTGCTTCAAGCTTTGCCCTTTCTTTTTCTACTCTTTCTTTTTCATCTCCTTCAGATAATTTTTCTTCCTCTTGAAGATAATTAACTTCTTTCTCTATTTTTTCTTCTTGGGTTATAATCTCGGCAAGCTTTTCTTCAATTTCTTTCCTATCTCCAACTATTGTTTTTTTAAGTCGAGAGTATTCCATCTTTTCTTTCATTAACTGACTTATTCTGTGCTCTATTTCTATTTTTTCTTTTTCTTTATTAATCTTTCCTAATTCTTCTTCAGCGTCTTTAATCTCTTGTTTAGTTTTTTCTTCTTGTTGAGCTAATTGCTGATACCCAAAATCAATCTCTTGTATTTGTTTTTCAATTTTGCGTTTTTTCTGTTCATAATCCCAGCGCTGTGACTCAATCGCTTCTCGCTCTTTTTCAGCTAAATGTCTTTCTTGCTCTGCTTTTCTCCTTTGTCTTGGGGTTATGGCTGTCTTTTCTATATTCCCAATAAATTTGATATTATCTTCTATTTTTCTTTCACTTTCTAAGATTGGTTCTAAATCCTTTTCTATTTTAGTTTTTTGGTCTAAGTAATATTTCTTACTTTCATCCAAAGGTATTTTTTGCGTGGCTAATTCTTTTAATGCTTGATTAAGTTCTTCAATCCTTATTTGTAAATCTTTTTCTCTGCGTTCTTTTTCTTCTTGTAGATGCCTCTCTTCCATAGCAAGCATATCTTTATCTTTTTCTGTATCAAGCTTTTCTCTAACAAGCTTTTCTCTTTCCAGGGCGCGCCTTCTGATTTCTGCAGCCATCTTTAATTCTTGTTCATTTGCTTTTTCTTCTTCAGTCACTTCTCTTTCCTCTTTCCTTTTATCTTCCTTGCGCTTATCTTTTGCTTTATCTTCTAAATTTTGCGCATTATCTTCTTGTTCGCTTTTCTCTTGTTTTTCTTTTTCTTTTGCTGCTTGTCTAATTTTTTCTACTATTTCTTCTTCTTCGCTTTTTTCCTTTTTTATTTTTCCCTGCGTATGTGATTGTTCCGCAACACGCTGCTTATATTTTTCTAACAAGGCATTCATTTCATTTTCTTCTAAAATCAAATTCCACTGGCCATGCGTGATGCCAGCTAAATCTTTTTTCATCGTTCTTATCGCCTCCGCAGGAATATTAAGTTTAAAGCTTTTTTCTTCTGCCATAAAACAGCTAAAAAAGGAAACTGCCTATTTCAGGTTATTGTTTCTTGAATATTTCCTTATTAACTTAATAATAACACACTTAGCAGGCATTAGTTTATAGTGAATTACTCACAGGTTGCTTTTTTGCTATTTTCCTGCTTTTTTCGCCTCCTTGAGCGAGAGATTTATCCTCCCCTGATTGTCTATAGAGATAACTTTTACCTGAACTTTTTGATCCAGCTTAAGCACATCCTCCACATTCTCAACCCTGGATTCAGAGAGCTGGGAGATATGGGCTAATCCGTCTTTGCCTGGCAGGATTTCTATAAAAGCGCCAAAGTCCATAATTTTTTTCACAGTACCATCATATATTTTCCCCACTTCAGCTTCTGCGGTGAGTGCTGTTATCCAGTCAATCGCTTTTTGAGCTGATTCTTCTTTCAGAGATGTTACAAAAATACTGCCGTCTTCCTCTATGTCTATTTCAACCTCGCATTGGTCAATTATTTCATTAATCATTTTGCCGCCTGGCCCGATAACCATACCAATCTTGTCTTTATTAATATTTGTTTTGAATATCTTGGGAGCGTATTGGGATAATTCTTTTTTCGGTTCAGATAAAGTTTTCCCTGTTTCCAAGAGAATTTTTTTTCTTGCTGTTTTTGCTTTTTCTAATATTTCAGGAAGCATTTCTAGAGTTAGTCCTTTTATCTTAACATCTAATTGAATAGCTGTAATGCCCTGATTAGTTCCTGCTACCTTAAAGTCCATTCCTCCAAAGTGATCTTCTGGGCCTTGAATATCCGTGAGGATTTTATAATCATTTCCTGATTGCATAATTCCCATAGCAATTCCAGCTGCTGGACTTTTAATAGGAACGCCTGCATCCATTAAGGCGAGCGAAGCTGAAGAAACCGAAGCCATTGAGGTAGAGCCATTAGAAGATAGAATTTCAGTTACAATTCTTATTGTGTATGGAAAGTTTTCTACGCTTGGGATAATTGGTTCTAATGCCTTTTCAGCTAAAGAGCCATGCCCTATTTCTCTTCTGCCTGGACTGCCTAATCGCTTAACCTCTCCAGAGCAATAAGGTGGAAAGTTATAATGGTGCATAAATCGTACTTTTCCTTGGAATTCCATATCCTGCAGAAGTAATTGATCTCCTGGTGGGCCCAAAGTAACAACGGAAAGCGATTTTGTTGCTCCTCTTATAAAAACGGAAGAACCATGGGCTCTTGGCAAAAGATTGTTCCTAGAATCAATTTTTCTTATCTCATCAAAACCTCTCCCATCAGGCCGTTTATTATTTTTAATAGCGTTTTGAATAATAATTTTTTCAAGAAGAAACTCCACGCTTTCTCTGGCACAAGCAATCTCTTTTTCTCCAAACTTTTCCTCAACTGATTCTTCTATTTCCTTATTTAATTCCTGCATCTTTCTTTTGTTATCAATATGGCTTGGCTGAAACATTGCCTGTTCCAATTTTTTACTATAATTTTTTTCAATAAATTCATCTATCTCTTTAGAAGAAGCAATATCTATTTTCTCTTTTTCTTTTTTATTTTCTTTTATTATTTTCTTTTCAAATTCTACTATTTTATCCAGCTCTGCGCTCAATTCGCCTACTCCTTTTAAAATATCTTCTTCTTTTGTTTCTTTTGCTCCTGCCTCAAGCATATTTATTAGAACAGCATTATCTTGTTTTATTCCGCAAGCAATTATTTCATAATCAGCATCTTTCCTTTGTTCATAGCTTGGATTAAGTTCTAATTTGTCTTTTGTGCTTGCAATTCTTACTGCTCCTACAGGCCCATTCCAAGGAATGTCTGAAATGCCCAAAGCCAAAGAGGTCGCTATAATTCCTGCGATATCAGGATCATTTTCTTCATCAAAAGAAAGACAAGTGATAATTATTTGCACTTCTCTTTTAAGTCCTTTTGGAAATAAGGGTCTTATAGTTCTATCAATCAAGCGGGAAGTTAGGATTGAGGATTCAGATGGTCTTCCTTCTCTTCGCATAAACCGTGAGCCCAATATTTTTCCTGTTGCGTAAAATCTTTCCTCATATGCAACAGTCAAAGGAAAAAAATCAAGCCCTTCTAAATCATTTGGAGACATAGTTGCTGTTGCTAAGACCAAAGTATCTCCTATTCTTACAATAACACTTCCATTGGCTTGTTCAGCCAAGTCGTCTATGCTTATTTCAATGTTTTTGCCACCGATTTCTATTTTGTAATTGTTCATAATTAAATTACCTTTAAAAAATTATATAATAGATTTAATTTCAAGGTTCTCGTGACTGATTATTGATTATTGATAATTGATCATTAAAGACAAGAAAGAAAAAAAAAGAAAAAATAACTGATTACTAAATTATATAGTAAATTCAATTTCAAGCGTTCTGCAACGAAGTGAAATTTTAGATTTTTTTAAGAAGATACTTTTCAGAATCTTTTTCTAAATCAATAAACTCGTCTGCTTCCTCTTTTACTTTTGACGATGTGGAGCGACCAAAAGCCATAACTTCTACCCGTTTCCCTTGATTCTTTAGATACTCTATTAAAGGGATAAAATCACCGTCACCTGAAACCAATATTATTACATCAGCGCTTGAGCTTGCTCTTATTGCGTCAACAACAATACCTACATCCCAGTCCGCTTTTTTCATTCCTCCATAAAATTCTTGCAATAGTTTTACTCTGGTTTCAATTCCAAGTCCTGTTAAGGCCTCAAAAAATGGTTTTTCTTCGCCTGTTTTTGTTTGCACAACATAAGCAAAAGCCCGAACCAATCTTCGAGCGCTTACCGCGGTTTTCAAAATTTCTCCAAAATTGACTTTGGAGTGATATAGATTTTTAGCAGAGTAATATAGGTTTTGAGTGTCTATTAAAACTACTACTCGTTGGTCTTTGTGCTTTTGACTTTTCATTTAGATTCTTTATCTGGCTCTTTGGCTTTTTTAAGCCCTAACTTTTTAATTAAACCATTATATCTTCGCATACTTTTACTTTGAAGATATTTTAAAAGCTTTCTTCTTTTATCAACCATCTGCAAAAGACCTCTTTTTGAATGAAGGTCTTTAGGATGTTTTTTTAGGTGCTTAAGCAGTTCTTTGATTTCTTTTGTCAAAATAGCTGTTTGAACTTCCACTGAACCAGTGTCGCTCTTGTGCACCTCATACTCCTTAATGATTTTATCTTTTTGTTTTACATCAAGCATAATTTTTACATTGTATATTAAAAACAAAAAAAAGGCAATAAGAGGAGCCCGCAGCACGGGCGATAATTGATCATTGATAATTGATCATTAGGGAGAAAAGGAAAAAGAAAATTATTATGTAGACGTTAAATATCTACATTTAAATTTTTTGTAATTTGTGTGAGTAATTTGTAATTAGGGATAAATTTTTGTTTGGAATAAATATTTGTTTCCTTGCTCTAATTACTAATTACTATTTACTCAAATTTTTGTAAAGGCAAAAATTTATGTGC
>JAHIEL010000036.1 GCA_018901715.1 Patescibacteria group bacterium | reverse complement strand
TGCAACAAGGCCTCGGGTCACTGGCTGTCCAAATCTCCAGCGTGATTTGTCAGCCTGCGTCCCTCAACCTGTTTGCCCCTCGCTTTGCTCGGGGACCATGCCAAACAGGCCTGCGGGAGCTGCCCCTCAACCTTGTTGCTTCGCTCAATTTCTATTGTAGATGTTTGACATCTACACCTCTATCACAACGGGCAGAATCATTGGCCGTTTTTGTGTTTTTTGGAAGAGAAAATCTGCTAAGTTTTCCCTTAAATTATTTTTAATATAGTTCCAATTGGCTGTTTGGTCTTTGCCTGTGCTTTTTTCAACTATAAGAACAGCCTGTTTTCTTGCTTCCCTTAATATCTGTTTAGAAGTATCCAGATGGATAAATCCGCGAGATATTATATCAGGGGAACCAACTACTTTTCCTGTTTTAGAATCAACTACCGCGATAATTACAAAAATACCGTCATTTGATAATGCTCTTCTATCTCGCAGAACAACTTCTTCAAGTTTGGTCTTGCCTAGTCCATCAATAAAAACATAGCTTGTGTCTGCTTTGTCTTTTTCAATATATGGGCGGTTATTTTTTTCAAAGTTTATAATATTTCCATTATCCAAGATAAAAATATTATTTGCTTTAAAATTATCTCCAGAGATTATTTTTTTTGCTTCTTTAAGAAAATAGTGATTAGCATAAACAGGCAAAATATATGTTGGGTTTATTTCCCTGACTACTTTTTTAATAGAATCAATGTTGGTGTGTCCGCTCACATGTATATTCATAATTTCATTATGAATTACATTATCGCTCTGGCGGTATAAATTATCTTTTAATCGTTGGACACTTCTTTCATTACCAGGCACAACAGAGGATGAGAAGACAATAGTGTCTTTTTTTCTTAATTTAAGATATTTATGATTGCCACTAACAATTCTTGAAAGCACAGCCCTATCTTCTCCTTGAGCTCCAGTGCAGAGGACAATAATTTTGTTGTCAGGATACTCGCTAATTTTCTTTATATCAATCACAACATCTTTAGCATCTTTTATATAGCCCAATTTTCTAGCTATGGCAATGTTTCTCTTCATACTGTATCCGTCCAAAGCCACTTTTTTATTTATGCTTTGAGCATAAGAAATAATTCCCTTTATTCTTTCTATTTGGCTGGAAAAAGTGGCGATTATTGTTCTGCCCTTAGTATCGCTAATAATTTCTCTTAAATTTTTCCACATCTCTTCTTCATTTGAAATCGGTTTTTTATTTGTTGAGCCCAAGCTTTCCACTAAAAGAATAGTTGGCTTTGGAAGTTTTGAGAGGTGATTATAGGATATTGTTTTTTTAGAATCAAGATTTGTTCCAATAGTCCAGTCGCCCATATGGATAGCAGTGGCTGAAGGTGTTTTTAGAATAATTCCCATAGAATCCATAATTGAGTGCTCTACTTCAAAAAATTCCATTTTAATTTTTCCAAGATTTATTTTTTCGTTTATAGATTTAATTTCTATTGTTTTGAGTTTTTGGGAACTTCCTTTTTTATGGTCTTCCATTCTGTCTTTGATTAAAGCCAAAGTCAAAGGCCTTCCAATAATCAGGGGATAGCCGAGTTTTTCCAATAAAATAGGAGCTGCGCCAATATGGTCTAAGTGGCCATGAGTAAAAGCAACAGCTTTTATTGTTTTGCTTTTATCTTTCAGATAGTCAACATTAGGGACGACATAGTCAATGCCAGGCATATTTTCTTCAGGGAATTGGATGCCCATATCAATAACAACAATACTGTCTTGATATTCAAAAACAGTCATATTTCTGCCGACTTCTTCTTGCCCGCCAAGAGGGATTATTCTTAGGGCATCTTGATTCATAGGTTTATTTGTTTGTTTTGTGTTTTGCATATATAGAGTTAATCACTGATCATTAATCACTGATCATTAAGGATAAAAAAAGAAAGAAATAACTAATCACTGATAACTCCCTCCGCATCCGCTCCCGCCCTCATAATAAAGAAATCATTGATTATTGATCATTGATCATTAGGGAAAAGAAAGAAAAGAAAAAGAACAACTAATCATTGATCATTGATCAATTTGTGCCGAGGGAGGGAGTTGAACCCTCAAGCCCTTGCGGGCACTGACTCCTGAAGCCAGCGTGTCTGCCAATTTCACCACCTCGGCTCTTGACTCTATCCAATATTAGTGTTAATGTATGAATATCTTGTTTGAGGAGGGTTATAATGAGAAAAGGATGGATGGTTTTTGCGTGCATATTGGGAGTAGCGCTTCTGATAATGGCTATAGTGGTTGCTGGTCATTATATAGCTGTATCCTACTACCAGCTCGCACAGTTCACAGGAGCGGACAATATTGCAGTAATGCCCTTTGCATGGATATTCATATCTGTTCTGTTTGGCGGGGTGTTTCTGTGTTTCGGAGCGATCTTCCTGGCGATAGGCACCCCAAACTCGTTGGATCAGATGCTTGAAAATAGTGCATATCGCATTCTCTCTATCGACCAGTTTGAAGAAGAGGGAAAGAAGCATCTTTTGGTTGTTCCCCTGAAGAAGGAGAACGCCGAGCCGTGCTATTTTCGTCTGGATTCCAACAATGTCCCAGAGAGCGCTATCGTAGGGCGGGTGATTATCAAGGTCAATGGGAAGTTGGAGGTTCTCACCAGAGAAGAACTGCCTATTCCCGAAATGGAAAAACTTGATGAGGGATAGCTCTATCCTTTTCTCGTTTTCAATCCGTGGAAGTCCAACTTCCACATAATGATTATCGCTCTTTATCGGTCCGATCTCTGCACAGAAATACAGCAGAGATCAGGCTTTTCTTTTTTTATTGTGTAGATGTCAAACATCTACATTGAGCAAACATAAGGATGTAGATGTCAAACATCTACATCAATTCAACAATAACAAAAATTAGAGAAGTTTTTTAAAATCCTCTACTAGATTAACTGGTTCTGGGTCTATATTATATGAGAGAGCTAAATAATAAGAGGTCCAATATGATAAGATAATACCATAAAAAACTTTTTCAAGCAAGGATTTTCCCTTAAGCTCTATAATTTCTCCCTTGATTTCTTGTTTCTCAAGAATTTTTTTTGTTAAGTCCATTCTTTCCTGAATTCTTGGATGGTCATTTAAGTCCTTAAATATAATGAAATAGAAATTTCTATTATCTAAATTATTTTTCTTAGTAAATCCGACCATTTCATTATGGTTTAGTTCTGGGAAGTAATTCCAAAAAGCAGGGGACTTAGAATTTTCATTAAAACCAATTTTGCATATCCTTGCTATTATTTTAAGCTTATTAGACGCATAAATAATCGGAATATTTCCATTTATTTTTTTTGCAAGATTTTTAGCATAATCTTTTTGTATTTCTGGAACAATATTTTTTAGTTCTAAAATATCTTCTGGCTTTTCAATTAGACCTGCTTTTTCAAGTATTCCCAAAAGAGCAGATAATTGATACCCAAGCGCCATTCTTGGCTGAATTCCTTTAGGCATTATTGCGATTGGAATATTATTTTGTTCTGCTATTTTTTTAAATTCTCCGTTAGAAGAAATTAAGGCAATATCCAGCTCCTTTTCTTGGGCTTGTTTTAAGCAAGATAGCGCTTCTTCAGTATTCCCTGAATAAGAAATGCAAATTACAAGCCAGTCGTGGTTTATTCCTTTAGGCAAGTCATAGCTTCTTTCTATGGCTAAAGGTATATCTATATTTTTTTCTTCTAAATAAAGCTTTAAAAGATTTCCTGGCAAAGCGCTTCCGCCGATACCGCAAACACAAATACCTTTTTTATTAGCAGGAATTACCAAGTCAGTTGTTGAGTCATATCCAATTTGGAATTGCTTGTTAAAGTTTTTAATTATCTCTTGCATATATAGAGTTAATCACTGATCACTGATCATTGATCATTAAGGATAAAAAAGAAAGAAAAAGAAAGAGAGAAAAAATTATTGTGTTTTTTGTTTGGAGAATTAGTGAAAGAGCTTCTTTTCGATTTTTTAAATTTATATGTATATCTCATTTCAAAACTCTTTTGGTTTTAATATACCAATTTTCAATTTCTGCAAATCTTTGACAGGAATCAGCAATTAGTCCTGGTTCAATGCCTTTTATTTTTTCTGCTACTAAATAAAGATAGCTAGGGTTATATAAGAATATTGCTGGGCTTTGTTTAAGCAGAATTTCCTGTGCTTCAGCATAATTTTCAAACTTTTTTGATAAATCTGTCTCTGTTCTTGCGCTTTCAAGTAGTTTATCTACGCTACTATCTTTAAAATAGGCAAGATTCAACCCAGGATAAACTCTTTGGCTTGAATGCCAAAATGGAAATGGGTCTGGAATAATTCCCAGCACTTGTCCAAAAAGCAGAGCATGATAATCTCTTTCTTTTATTATTTCTTGTTTTATCTTAGCAATGGGCAATGATTCTATTTCAACGCTAATTCCTATTTTTTGCCATTGTTCTTTGATGATTTCTGCGGTTTGATTTAGCATAGGGTCCTGGCTCGTTGTAATTGTAATTTCCAATGGAATAATTTCAGCAGGCGCAATAATACAAACCTGATTAAGTTTTTCTCTGGTAGATGGGCCGACTATGCCATTGCCAACAGTAAGTCCAGAAGGTGTTAAAATTTCATCAGCATATTCTTGCTGAAATCTGATTACTGCATCTTTTGTTTTAGCTCCAAAATAACTGGTTATTTCTTTTTCCGGATAGATTCTGTCGTCAAGAGAGGAAAGGCACTCTTGTAGATATTTGACTACGCTACCTCTCGCTCCGGACTGAATAGTGCTTGAGAATTTCATTGTTTCTGCTGATTTTATTTTCACTAATTTGCCTTCCTGTTCTTCAAATCCATCCTCTCTAAAGAGAGCTAACGCTTTTTCAGAATCAAATGTTGACGAAGCATTTGGCAATTGGAACTGATAGAGCTCTGGCAGGAACGGCGAGTTAACAATTGAACCGTTATTATTCAGGATTTCCTTTTTAATTTCTTCTTTATCAATGGCATAATTCAGGGCTAGTCGCACTTTATCGCTTGTGAGCAATTCTTTTTCTTTTGAATTAAAAAATAGAGCATAATATCTTGGCAGAATAAAACTATGCTCATCAAATTTATATATTTCTTTATAATCAGACAAAGACATTGGAGAGAAAGCGTCAATAATGTTATTTTGCGCTGCTTGATGAAGTTCGTTTTGATTATTAAAGAAGATAAAAGAGATTTCATTTAAATATGGTTTTTTGCCGTAATATTGTGAAAATTTTTCTAAAGCAACTGAATTTATTTTTCCCGCGCTGTCTCTGCTTACATTTTTGATTTTAAAAGCTCCAGAGCCAATTGGCTCAAAATTATAACTATAAAGAGGAAAATTTTGAGATGAAACATCTTTCCAGATATGAGAAGGAAGTATTTTTAAGGTTAGTGTTTCTAAAAATGCTGGATAGGGATTTTTCAGAAAGAGCTTGAGCTGGAAGTCAGATATTTTTTCTGCTTCAACATCAAGCCATTGGGCCTGGATAGGGCTTTGAAAATCTGGGTTTTGGATTGTCTTAATAGTAAATATTACATCATCAACAGTTAAAGGTATTTTGTCGTGGAACACTACATCCTGTCTCAAAGTTAGGAGATATGTTTTGTTATCATCTTCTATAATATAGTCGCTAACTAAGTCAGGCAACAGATTGCCTTGAGAATCGTATTCAAAAAGTCCAGAATATATTAGGTTTATTAAGTCCCTGTCAGAGTCGTTTGAAGAACCGTAAACTGGATTAATAAATCTTGGTTGCCCAACCACGCCCTCTCTTAAGATGCCACCATTCGCTGGGATTAATTCCGTGTTTGTTTGCCATAGATTGATAGTCAGAACAATGCCAGAGATTAAAAAAATCAAAAACAGGACTGAAAAAATATATCTTTCTTTTTTATCTAAGATTTTTGGTAGAAATTTTAATAAGCCGAGCTTTGGAAAAGATTCCTTTTTTGGCTTAAGTTTTTTTAGAGATAATTTAAGCAAATTTTTAAGTAATAAGATTTAGAATAGATAAAAGAATAAACAGGGCTCCAAGAACTACAGTTGCCCAGAATATTTTTTTCTCTGCGCCTCTTTTGGTGCCATATGTTGTTCCGCCTTCTTGTCCAAAAGCAGAGCCCATAGCCGAACCCCTTTGCTGTAAAAGAATTCCAGCTATTAAAAGCGCAGACACAATTATTTGTATAATTATTAAAATGTTATTCATAATGATGTCTTCGTCTTTGCCAATTGCGTCTGGCTAATGCATAAAAGAAAAAACTAGTTAGCCAGATAATCAAGGTTGCGTATAGTAAAGACGAGAAATTTGTTATTTTTAAATTATTAGGGAATATGATATTGGACATAAGCCAAACTATTCCGATATTTATTACTAACCCAATTAGACCAAAAGTCAATAGACGGAGAGGAGTTAGAAAAAAATTAATAATCGGTTTTATAAGATAATTCATTATACCAAAAACAAGACCAATTAAAAGAAGGGTTTGCCTTGTTCCTATAAAAACGACATTGGGTAGGAACTCTGCAGCTAAATAAACTCCAAAGATTCCTGCCAAGATTTGGAAGAAAAAACTAATCATTATGTTATTCTAACATTTTTGGATTTTAGAGCAACTCAAATGCTTGACATAATTGTCAATTTAATTTAAGGTATAAATCACAATAATTAATATACTATTATATATGAATGTAAAACCTTTAGCTGATAATGTGTTAATTGAACCAGTTGCTCAAGAAGAAAAAACAAAGAGCGGGATTTTTTTGCCGGAAAGCGCTAAAAAAGAAAGACCAGAGCAGGGCACTGTAATTGCGGTTGGTAGTGGCAAGAAAACTTCATCTGGCAAGATAATTGAAATGCAAGTTAGTGTTGGCGATAGGGTTCTTTTTACTCAATACGGTCCTAATGAAATAGAAATTGATGGCAAAGAGTATTTAATTGCCAAGCAAGAAGATATTTTAGCAATACTTGAATAATTAACTTATTTTAATTTTATGAGCAAATTAATTTATTATTCTGAAAATGCAAGGAAAAAGCTTAAGGCGGGTGCTGACAAGTTAGCTGATGCAGTTAAGGTAACATTAGGCCCAAGAGGGAGGAATGTAATTTTAGGTCAAAGTTATGGTGTTCCTATTATTACAAACGATGGCGTAACAATTGCCAAAGATATTGAGCTAGAGGATAAGGTTGAAAATATGGGCGCTGAAATAGTCAAAGAGGTTGCATCAAAGGCCAATGAAATGGCAGGTGATGGGACGACTAGCGCTACTGTTTTAGCTCAAGCAATTATTTCCGAAGGACTTAAAAATGTTGCTGCTGGAGCTAATCCTTTAGCATTGAAAAAGGGGATTGAAGCAGCAAGCAGAAAAGTTGTTGAATATTTAAAAAATGTTTCCAAGCCAATGACAGGCAGAGACGATATCGCGAAAGTTGCGACTATAGCTGCAGAAGATGAAGAGCTTGGCAATCTTATTGCAGATGTGATTGAAGAAGTTGGCAAAGATGGAGTAGTAACAATTGAAGAATCAAAGACATTTGGTTTACAAAAAGAAATAGTCAAAGGCCTTCAATTTGATAAGGGTTTCATCTCTCCATATATGATAACTGATGCAGACCACATGAGAGCTGAATTAGATGACCCTTATATTCTTATAACAGATAAAAAAGTTTCTTCTATAAAAGAATTAGTGCCTATTTTGGAAAAAGTGGCGCAAACCGGCAAAAAGGATTTTGTCTTAATTGCTGATGATGTAGAAGGCGAGGCATTAGCCACTCTATTAGTTAATAAAATCAGAGGCGTTTTAAATGCTTTGGCAGTTAAGTCACCCGGCTTTGGCGATAGAAAAAAGGAAATGTTGGAAGACATTGCCGTTCTTGTCGGAGCAAAGGTTATTTCCGAAGATGTTGGGTTAACTCTTGAGAGTGTTGAAATAGATATGCTTGGTAGCGCGAGAAAAATTAGCGCTACTAAAGAGAATACTACGATTATAGAAGGACGGGGAGATAAATTAATGCTTGAGGCAAGGATTAATCAAATTAAGATGCAGATAGAAGATGCGGAGTCAGAATTTGATAAGGAAAAATTAGAAGAAAGATTAGCTAAACTTTCTGGTGGCGTTGCTGTTATTAAAGTTGGCGCGCCTACTGAAGTGGAGCAAAGGGCAAAGCAGCATAAAGCAGAAGATGCTTTATCTGCAGCCCGTTCCGCATTAGAAGAGGGAATTGTTCCCGGTGGCGGAGTAGCTCTTTTGGGAGCTGTGAAAGAACTTGATGACTTAAAAATGACAGATAAAGATAGCCAGACAGGAGTGAACATTTTGAAGAAAGCCATAGAATCGCCAGCTCGCCAAATTGCTCAAAATGCTGGAGTTGATGCTGGGGTTGTGGCAGCGAAAATTAAAGGCAATGGAGAATTTGGATTTGGATTTAACGCCCAGACATTAAAATTTGAAAATCTTATGCAGACAGGTATTATTGACCCAACCAAGGTTGTGAGAGCTGCTTTAGAAAACGCGGTTTCAGCAGGAGCTACCTTTTTAACCACAGAAGTAGTTATTTCAGATAAGCCAGAACCGAAAGATAGGCAGCAAATGCCGAATCCTTATTCAGATATGTAATCAAAAATACGAAGCAAAAAGCCCTTGCTCAAAAAGCAGGGGCTTTTTGATAAATAACACATTTAATTGTTGTTGTGATATAATGAGTTATGCACACGAAAACTATTGACACATATCATAAATGATATATTATGACTACAAGGTAAAATTTTACAAGGACTCTGAAATAGGCAATATCCCAGTATTAGAATATATTGAAAAGTTAAATGAAAAAGAAAAGGCAAAGGTTTTAAAATATATTGAATTTTTGAGGCAACAGAAAGGATATTTAGATGAGCCATATTCAAAACACATTAAGGGCAAGGTTAGGGAATTAAGAGTAGATTTCAATAAGAAAAGACATCGCATATTTTATTTCCTATTTATAAACAAAACTATAATTTTATTGTACGCATTTACAAAGAATACTCAAAAGACGCCGAGAAATGAAATTTTTAGGGCAGAAACAAATTACATAGATGTTTTAAAAAATAAACAAATATATGAATAAAGAAAGCAAAATTAAAAAAGCAATAGATTTTCAAGAATATCTTTCAGAACAGCTGAAGAATAAGAACATCAAGAAATATTATGATAAATATGGTAAGCAAATAGAGATTGCTTATCAGATTTTGCAATTAAGGAAGAAGGAAAAGATGTCGCAGGCCGTGCTAGCCAAAAAATTAGGGACTAATCAAAGCAATATTGCCCGTATGGAATCAGGGCAGCAAAACTTTACCACAGAAACGCTTCAAAAAGTCGCTAAGGTTTTTGATCGCGATTTAAAGATAGAGTTTGTCAAATAACTGAACGACATTATTAATCGAGCAGTTTTCTTGCTTGATTTTTTTGTTGAAAGAGCTATAATATCATATAATAATTTATTTAAAAAACTATGACTTTTATAATTGTAATAGGAATAATCGTTGTCGTCGCACTCTTAGCCATTGCTGCTATTTTTAACAAATTAGTGGTTTTAAAGAATAGGGCTAAAGAGGCATGGGCTGACATTGATGTTCAGTTAAAAAGAAGGTATAACTTGATTCCTAATTTAGTAAATGCAGTAAAGGGCTATGCCACACACGAAAGAGAACTTTTTGAAAAAGTTACTCAAGCAAGGAGCCAAGCAATGAATGCTCAAGGCACAGAAGCAAAAGGAAAAGCAGAAAATATGCTTTCTGATACTTTAAAATCCCTTTTTGCTGTTGTAGAAAACTATCCTGATTTAAAGGCATCTGAAAATTTTAAGCATCTTCAAGAAGAATTGGTTGATACTGAAGATAAAGTTCAGGCGTCTCGCAGATTTTACAATAACAATGTAAAGTCCTTGAACATTAAGATTGAGAGTTTTCCTTCCAACATTATTGCAAAGGCGTTCAATTATAAGAAAATGGATTTGTTTGAGCTAGCAGTCCCAGGAGAGAGAGAAGCGCCAAAAGTTGAATTCTAAGACAATAATTATCGTTTGATTATTAAATCGCTCGGATAGTTGCCTCGAACTGACGCAGTCGATTTCCCCTGCGAGGAAATCGCTGCTCGCCCTCGGCCTCGCTCTTCCCGCCTACGGCGGGAAACCATGCCCGCTCGCCCTGCGTGATGCATTTCTCAACAACTATCCTCGCTTTTTTAATTTTATTAGAATAATAAATTTTAGCGATGACCTTATACAATGTCGCAGAAAAGAATGTCCGCAAGACCTGGTTTTTAATAACCTTTTTTTTGCTTTTTATAATCGGAGTTGGATGGATTTTTAGTTTAGCATTAGATAGCATAGAGATTCTTTTTGTGGCAGTGATTATTAGCGTATTAATGAGCATTACTAGTTATTGGTATTCAGATAAAATAGTGCTTTCAATGGCTGGGGCTAAACTGATTAAAAAATCGGATAACCCTACATTATATAGAACTGTAGAAAACCTTTGTATTACAGTTGGTCTGCCATTGCCTAAAATTTATATTATAAACGAGAGCCAACCAAATGCTTTTGCTACTGGGAGAAATAAAGATAATGCTGTAGTTGCGGTTACCACAGGACTTTTAGAAAAACTTGAAAAAGTAGAATTAGAAGGAGTTATTGCACACGAATTATCGCATATAAAAAATAAAGATATGCTTTTACAGACAGCTGTGGTAGTGTTGGTGGGAGTTATTGCGATTGCGTCAAATATGTTTTTAAGAATAAGTTTTTATGGCGGTGGAAGAAAAAGGGATTCAGGCAAGGGAAATTTGGGTGCATTAATTATGATTTTGGGGGTTGTCTCAGCAGTGCTGGCGCCGATTGCAGCTAATTTAATAAAATTGGCAATTTCAAGGAAAAGAGAATTTTTATCAGACGCTTCTGGCGCTTTAATAACAAGATATCCAGAAGGACTTGCCAGAGCTCTTGAAAAAATCGCTAATGATCCGGACCAAATGAGAAAAGCCAATAATGCCACAGCTCACTTATATATTGTTAATCCTTTTCGCGGCAAACAGGCAAAAAGTTGGTTCACAAGATTGTATTCAACTCATCCGCCAGT
>JAHIEL010000035.1 GCA_018901715.1 Patescibacteria group bacterium | reverse complement strand
TATCTTTAGACCCTTATTATTCTAATGCCCGATATGCCTTAGGTCTTGCTTATGAAAAACAAGGGAAAATTCAGCAGGCGATAGATGAGTTGGAAATTGTTGCTCAACTTAATCCGAATAATCAGGAAATAGCGAATAAGATAGAGAGCTTAAAGAGAGGTAGTTCAGAGCCAGAGCCAGAAATTGAAGAAATTGAGGGAGAGGAGGGGGGGGAAGAAGAAATTATTGATTATTAATCACTGATCATTGGGGGAAGAAAAGAAGAAAAAGAAAGAAAAAGGAAAAATCATTGATAATTGACAACTGACAACTGATAACTGATCATTGATCATTGGGGGAAGAAAAGAAGAAAAAGAAAGAAAAAGGAAAAATCATTGATAATTGACAACTGATAACTGATCATTGATCATTGATCATTAGGGAAAAGAAAGAAAAAGAAAAAAAAGAGTTGACAAGATTTTTATTTTGTGTAAAATGTTAATAAGTTATACTTTTATCTTGATTATATATTTTTCATAAAAGAAAGAAAGAAGTTGTTCCCTTTGAATGAAAGGAGGTGTTTTTTTGTCTAACTAATAAAATTAGTTTTTGTGCTTGTTTTGTTTTATTATTCTAACCCCTATCTTTTATGAGTTCTCTCCCTATTAAGGATTTTTCTAAATCCAAAATTCGTTTAAATCTTCCCTATTTAATAGATGTCCAAAAAGCAAGTTGGATAGAGTTTTGGGCAAGGGATTTTAAAGAGCTTTTGGAAGAAATGTCTCCTATCCGCGACTATACAGGCAAGTGGCTGGAGCTTTGGCTTTTGGATTATGAATTGGGCGAGCCAAACTATGCCAATGAATTTGAAGCAAAAAGAAATGAGGACTCTTTTGCCGCATCTCTTCGCATAACAGTAAAGCTTAAAAATCTTAAAACAAACGAAGAATCAATTCAGGATGTGTTTTTCGGCGATTTTCCCCTTATGACTGATAGGGGAACTTTTATTATTAACGGAGTGGAAAGAGTGGTTATTTCCCAATTGCTTCGTTCTCCGGGAGCTTTTTTCACTATCAGGCGGTTAAAGGGCAATAAGCTTTTCGGAGCAAGAATGATACCAAGCAGGGGAAGTTGGCTTGAATTTGAAACAGATATATCTAAGTTTATAGGTATAAAAATTGATAGAAGGAGAAGGGTTCCTGCAACGACTCTTTTGAGGGCCTTTGGAATTGATACGGATGAAAAGATTAGAGCACAATTTTCTGATTTAAAAGCAGGGAGTGAATATATAGAAGAAACATTAAAAAGAGATACAACAAATAATCAGGCAGAGGCATTAGTTGAAATTTATAGGCGATTAAGGCCCGGCGATTTGGCCTCTCCTGACACTGCCAAAGAATTGATTGATAATATGTTTTTTAATTTTGAAAGATATGATTTGTCTAAAGTTGGCAGATGGAAGACCTTGCAAAGATTGCCAGAATTAGCCAAAGGCGGATTATCTCATAATTCAAAATCGCTTGATATTGATTCTCATAAAGACAAAATAACAACAGAAGACAGGGTTTTAAGAGTAGAGGATATTATTGCTATTTTAAGAGAAATTATTCGGCTCAATATTACTCCAGGAAGCGAGCAAGATGAGATAGACCATTTAGGCAATAGAAGAGTGAGGACTATTTCAGAGCTTTTAAAAGATAGATTAAGGGTTGGTTTGATGCGGGTAGAGAGAGTGTGCAAGGATAGAATGAGCACCTTGGATTCAAGTGAGCTCGCGCCAGCGCGGATAATAAATCCAAGACCGTTTATGGCTGGGTTAAATAGATTTTTTGCCTCGTCCCAGCTTTCTCAATTTATGGATAATGAGAATATTTTAGCTGAATTAGAGCATAAAAGACGATTAACTTGCGGTGGGCCAGGCGGATTAACAAGAAAACGAGCAGGGCTTCAAGTGCGAGACGTTCAACCATCACATTACGGCAGAATTTGCCCAATTCAAACTCCAGAAGGACCTAATGTTGGATTAGTGGGGCATTTGGCAATGTATGCAAGAGTTAATCCTTATGGTTTTATAGAGACGCCATATTTTAAAGTTGATAAAGGCAGAGTCACTAATAAGGTAGAATATTTAAATGCTTTTCAAGAAGAGGACTATATTATTGCTAATGCTTGTATTGATACAGATGATAAAGGGGTAATTCTTGATAAAGAAGTAGAGGTGCGAGAGAAAGGAAAACCAAGAATGGTTAAGAAAAATGATATAGATTATATTGATGTAGCGCCTGAACAATTTATTTCCACTGCCACTGGTTTAATTCCATTTTTAAAGAATGACGATGCCAATAGAGCATTAATGGGTTCTAATATGCAAAGACAATCAGTTCCTTTAATAAGACCAGAAGTGCCCTTAGTTTCTACTGGATTGGAGGAAAGAGTAGTAAAGGACTCTGGCAAAGCAGTTATTGCTATAGAAGACGGCAAAATAGTTGGGGTGGATGCCATGGAAATAACAATTCAAACAGAAAATTCAAAACTTAAAAATAATGAGCGAGTTTATAAATTGCGAAATTTTGACGCTACTAACCAATATACATATTTTCATCACACTCCGATTGTTAGAAAGGGGGATTTGGTAAAAGCGGGCGATATCATAGCAGACCCAACTGCTGCGAATAATGGCTCTTTAGCATTAGGTCAAAATCTTTTAATCGCTTTTCTTCCATGGAGAGGTCATAATTACGAAGATGCTATTATTATTTCAGAAAGATTATTAGAAGAAGAGTATTTAACCAGTATTCATATTGAAACATTTGCTTGCGATGTAAGGGAAACAAAATTAGGTCCTGAAGTTACCACTTCTGATATTCCAAATGTGTCTGAAGAAAAATTAAAAGATATTGACGCAGAAGGCATAATTAGAATAGGGGCAGAAGTAGGCCCGAGCGATATTTTAGTTGGCAAAATTTCTCCAAAAGGAGAAATAGGCCTAACAGCTGAAGAACGGCTTTTATGGGCTATTTTTGGAGAGAAAGCAAAAAATGTTAAAGACACATCTCTTTTAATGGAGCATGGCAAGCGGGGTAGAGTGATTAGAGTAAAAGAGTTTTCAAGAGATGCAGGACATAAATTAAAACCAGGTGTTATAAAAAGATATCAAGTAGAAGTGGCTCAAATTAGGAAGGTAACTGTGGGCGATAAAATAGCAGGTAGGCACGGAAATAAAGGAATTGTGGCGAAAATTCTACCTAAAGAAGAAATGCCATTTATGAAAGACGGGACCCCTGTTGATGTTATTTTAAATCCCTTAGGCGTTATTTCCCGTATGAATTTAGGTCAGGTGTTGGAAGCGCATCTTGGCTGGGCTGCTAAAACACTTAATTATCGCGCAGTAACTCCGTCTTTGTCTGGAGCAAAAGAAGAGGACATAAAAGAAGAGCTTAAAAAAGCAGGTCTGCCAGAAGCAGGCAAGATTGTTTTATATGATGGGAAAACAGGAGAGCCGTTTCTTGAAAAAGTTACAGTTGGGTATATGTATATTATGCGTTTGATTCATATGGTTGGAGATAAAATACATATGCGTTCAATTGGTCCTTATTCTTTAATTACCCAACAGCCACTTGGCGGGAGAGCTCAATTTGGCGGTCAGCGGTTTGGTGAGATGGAGGTTTGGGCGTTAGAGGGATATGGAGCTGCTTATTCTTTGCAAGAGATGCTTACTATTAAATCAGATGATGTTGCTGGCAGGGCGGCTACGTATCAGTCAATTTTAAAGGGTAGAAAAATTCAGGGACCGAATATTCCGGCTTCGTTTTCGCTTTTGGTAAATGAGCTAAAGGCGTTGGGATTGAATGTGGAGCTGAAAGGGAAATGATAATTGATCATTGATAATTGATCATTGATAATTGATCATTGATAATTGATCATTGATAATTGATCATTGATCATTAAAGACGCTCCCGCCCTCATAAGAAAAAATCATTGATAATTGATTACTGATTATTAGGAAAAGAAAGAAAGGGCGGGAGCGGAAGAAAGCAAGAAAGAAAAAATATATCGAAATATCGAAATGTCGAAATATTAAGCATATCGAGACATTGATATATCGCGAAGGAAAAGAAAAAGAAAGAACAACAATTAATCTAATCTAATCTAATTTGATTTATTATGCGAGTTGAAGATATAAATTCAATAAAAATAAAAGTTGCCTCTCCAGAAGAAATTCTTTCCTGGAGCCATGGAGAAGTGACTAAGGCGGAGACCATAAATTACCGCACACAAAGACCAGAAAAAGATGGTTTGTTTTGCGAAAAGATTTTTGGGCCAGAAAAAGATTTTCAGTGTTATTGCGGAAAATATAGAGGCATAAGATATAAAGGAATTGTCTGTGATAGGTGCGGGGTAGAAGCAACAAAGGCATCTGTAAGAAGAGAAAGAATGGGACATATTAAGCTTGCAAGCCCTTGCTCTCATATTTGGTTTTTGCGTGGTGTTCCATCTATAGTAGGAACGCTTTTAGAATTATCTTCACAACAATTAGAAAAAATCGTATATTTTGCTTCATATATTATTACTAGCGTGGACGAAAAAGAAAAGAAAAAAATATTAATTGAAATAGAAAAAGAATATCAGGAAAAATCAAAAATTATTAAATCAAAATATAAAGATAAAAAACTTTCTAAAACAAAAGAAAAAGAGTTTTCAAAAGAGACCAAGGCGTTGAAAAAAGCAAGAGATAGGGCGAAAAAGGAACTTTCAGAAATTGTTCCTTTTAGAGCTCTTTCAGAAATTGAGTATCTAAATTATTCTTCTAAATATGGTCAGATTTTTAATGCAGACACAGGCGCTGGCGCTTTAAGGGATATTTTAAAAGGATTTAAATTAGCTGAAATGATAGATGAGCTTAAAGAAGAGAGCAGTAAAGTGCAAGGAATTTTAAAAAAGAAGCTTTTAAAGAGAGCAGAGCTTTTAAAGAAAATGGAAAAAGAGAAAATTGGACCTGAATGGCTTTTCTTGAGCATTCTGCCGGTTTTGCCTCCTGCTTTAAGGCCAATGGTTCAGTTAGACGGAGGCAGATATGCTTCTTCTGATTTAAATGACCTTTATAGAAGAATTATCAATCGCAATAATCGGCTAAAATATCTCTTAGAAATTAGCGCTCCAGAAGTTATTTTAAGAAATGAAAAAAGAATGCTTCAGGAAGCAGTAGATGCTTTGATTGATAATAGTTCAAGAAGCGGACACACAACTATGGCTTCCACCGGACAAGCGCGGCTGTTAAAGTCATTGGCTGATATGTTGAAAGGAAAACAGGGCAGATTTCGCCAAAATCTTTTAGGCAAGCGAGTTGATTATTCTGGCCGTTCAGTTATTGTCGGAGACCCTGGTTTAAAGTTTAGCGAATGTGGCTTACCAAAAAAGATGGCTTTAGAGCTTTTTAAGCCATTTGTTTCTGCGAAGCTTTTAGAAAAAGAGATAGTATATAATGTGCGACAGGCGTCTAATTTAATTGAAAGGGGAGAAGAAGAGGTCTGGGAGGCATTAGAAAGTATTATTCAAAATAAAGTAGTTATGCTTAACAGAGCGCCTACTTTGCATCGTTTAGGAATTCAAGCATTTAGACCAAAATTAGTAGAGGGTGAAGCAATAAGAATTCATCCTTTGGTTTGCGAGGCCTTTAATGCTGACTTTGACGGAGACCAGATGGCTGTTTTTGTTCCATTGTCTGATGAAGCGCAGAAAGAAACAAGGGAGAGGCTGCTTTCTGGTTTTAATTTACTAAAGCCAGCAACTGGAATGCCAGTTGTAAGTCCGAGACAGGATATGGTTTTGGGCTGTTATTGGCTTACAAAAATAAAAAATAATGTCAAAGGAGAGGGTAAAATATTTTCTTCAGCAGATGAAGCACATTTAGCTTATGAGTCAGGAGTCATTGACATTAGAGCGATGATTAAGGTTTTACTTGGAGATAATATTATTGAGACCTCGCTTGGCAGAATCATTTTTAACGAGGCATTGCCTAAAGATTTTCCATTTCAGAATGAAAAAATGAATTCTTCTAAAATTAAGCATATTACTAGGACAGTTATTCAGACCCATGAGAACAATATATCAGTTGAGGTGTTAGATAAAATTAAAAAAATTGGTTTTGAATATGCTACACTATCTGGATTAAGCTGGGGCATGGATGACTTGGTTATTCCAAAAGAAAAAGCAGAAATGCTTAAACAAGCGGAGCTGGAGATTAAAAAGATTGAAGATTATTTTAAAAAAGGGCTACTAACCGAAGGAGAAAGAAAAGCTCAAGTGATTGAAGTTTGGCAGAAAGTGAAAGCAAGAATTCAAGAATTAGTTCCGGGCGCTTTGCCAGAAGAAGGCATTGTCTTTACATCAATTGATGCTGGAGCTAGGGGGAGTTGGTCTCAACCAGTTCAGATGGCAGGGATGAAGGGATTAGTTATTAATCCTGGAGGAGAGATTATGGAGTTTCCAGCTAAGAGTTGTTTCAAAGAGGGCTTTGATGTTTTGGAATATTTTATATCTACGCACGGAGCAAGAAAAGGAACTGCGGACACTGCTTTGAGAACATCTACGGCTGGTTATCTAACTAGAAGGTTAATTGATGTTGCGCATGATTATTATTTAAGCGAAGAGGACTGTAAGGATAAGGAAGGAATTACAATAAGCAGAGAAGATGGGGATGCTATAGGGCAGAATTTCATTTTTAAAATTGTAAGCAGATTTACTTTAGAGGATGTTAAGCACAATAATGAAATTATTGTTAAAAAAGGAGAGATTATCGGTTGGGAAGAAGCAAAACAGATTGATGAATTGAAAATAGCGAAATTGAAAGTGCGTTCACCATTAAGTTGCCAATCAAGAAGTGGTATTTGCCAGAAATGTTATGGTTGGGATTTAGGCACTAATAAATTAGTAAGATTGGGCGAAGCAGTCGGGATTATAGCTGCCCAAGCAATAGGCGAACCTGGCACCCAGCTTACTTTAAGAACTTTTCATACAGGGGGAGTTGCTTCAGCTGGAGATATTACACACGGATTGCCAAGGGTAGAAGAGGTTTTTGAAAGTAGAAAACCAAAGGGCGAGGCCATAATTGTTAAGCGCGCTGGGAAGATAATATCAATTGAAGAAAATATAATTAAGATTAAAAGCAAGGAAGAAAGTAAAAAGGATAAGAAAAAAGTTGAAAAAAAGAGTGTGCCTGATAAGACGGATAAGAATATAGATAAAAAGGAGGATAAAAAAGGAGAGATTATTGAATACGAAATGCCAACCAATAGAACTTTCTTGGTTAATGCTGGAGACGAAGTAAAAGCAGGTCAGCGGTTATGTGAAGGGAATATTGACCCTAAAAAATTATTTAAGGTTTCTGACAGGGAGACCACAGCCAAATATCTTGTTGGAGAAGTGCAAAAAATTTATGCTTCTCAAGGTGTTGATATTCATGATAAGCATATAGAAGTAATTGTAAGGCAGATGTTTTCAAGAATAAGGATTAAAAAGAAAGGAGATAGCAGATTTTCTGTGGGAGAAGTTAAGGAAAGAAGAGTTGTGTTAGAAGAAAATGCAAGGTTAAAAAAGGAAAATAAAGTATTGGCTGTTTCTCAAGATTTACTCTTGGGTATGTCAAAAATATCCCTTACAACGGAGAGCTTTTTGTCTGCCGCCTCATTTGAGCAGACCTCAAGAGTTCTTATTCAGGCATCAGTTACAGGGAAAGAGGACTACTTAAGGGGATTAAAAGAAAATGTTATTATCGGTAAGCTAATTCCAGTTGGCACGGGGTATAGGGGGAAGAAATAATTGATCATTGATAACTGATAATTGATCATTCCCACAAGCACCCCCCACTTAATCTCCCCCCTCTCCGAGGGGGGAGA
Organism: Patescibacteria group bacterium; assembly: GCA_018901715.1. Classification (GTDB taxonomy): domain Bacteria; phylum Patescibacteriota; class Minisyncoccia; order Minisyncoccales; family PEYH01; genus JAHIEL01. The sequence goes on along the minus strand of JAHIEL010000035.1, from coordinate 6,733 downwards.
AGGAGAGGGGGGGCGGAGAAAGAGAAAGAAAAGAAATACGGTAGGTTGTGGTATAATGAGGAACATCAATGACTAATACTAAATGTCAAATGTTATATGAAAAATTATGGCTGCTAAAAAGAGAAAAAAAAGTAAAATAAAGGTTAGCAATAAAAGAAAAAGAAGAAAAGGGTTTTTCGCAAAGATTTTGAACAGGAGCAGAGGAAGACAGAGACAAGAGATTCTCCCTCCGATTATAAAGCCATGGATTTCAGGAGCATTAATGTTTTTAATTGCTCTTTTTATTTTGCTTTCTTTTTTTGATCTCGCAGGAGTTGCTGGCAGAACTTTTATAAAAGCATTTAGTTTTCTGTTTGGCAAGGCAAACTTTATTTTGCCCTTAGTTTTTGTGCTGGGCGGTTTTGCATGCTTTAGCAGAAGATTAAAAAGTCGTTTATCAATTACTTTAGCAATGTTTTTTATTCTTGCTGGAGCAAGCGGGATTTTTTCTATCTTTGATTTAGATAAACTACCAGATATCACATTCCATTTCTTTTATTCGGGCGTAGGTGGTTGGCTTGGCAATCTTCTTGCATGGCCATTAATGAAGATTTTCGGATTTTGGGTTTCTGGAATAGTTTTCTGTTTTCTGCTTTTAATAAGCATTTTTATTTTTTGGTATTATCTAAAGCCAGAGAAACGAGAATATGATTATGAGGACGAAGACGAAGAAGAGATAACTCAACAAAAGCCATTTATTCATAAAGTTTTCGCGCCAAAATTTAAAGTAAATAAAGTTGAAGAATATCAAAAGAAGATAGAAATTAAAGATGTTAATAAAAATAAAGAACAAGCAAATAAGAATATAGAAACAAAAATTTTTAAAACAGATAGCTCCATAGGTAAAGAAAAATTTCTAATAAGCGCTAATTGGAATTTACCACCTTTGAAATTATTATCTTCAGATAGCGGTAGTCCAGAAGCAGGGGATGTGAATAGTAATTCGGAAATTATTAAAAGGACTTTAGACAATTTTGATATACCTGTTGAAATGTCAGGAGTAAATATTGGGCCTACTGTTACTCAATACGCATTTAAGCCAGCAGAAGGGGTGAAGCTTTCAAAAATTACCACTTTAAATAATAATTTAGCCCTTGCCTTAGCAGCTCATCCTTTAAGGATTGAAGCGCCAATACCTGGCAAGTCATTAGTAGGAATAGAGGTGCCGAATAAGACCAGAACAATTGTTCGTCTGAAAGGACTATTTTCTAATCGAGAATTTTCAGAACCAGAATCAAGATTGCTTTTCAGTGTGGGCAGAGACGTGGTTGGCACACCTTTTTATTCTGATTTAGCAAAAATGCCACATCTTTTAGTAGCAGGAGCAACTGGTAGCGGGAAGACAATTGCCTTAAGTAGCATTATGTTGAGTTTGCTTTATCGCAATTCTCCGAAGCAGTTGAGATTTATATTGGTTGACCCAAAGAGGGTGGAGTTTTCAGGGTATAAGGACTTGCCACATCTTTTATGTCCAGTAATATATGATGTTGGCAAGACGCTAATTGCTTTGAGATGGTTAATTAATGAAATGGAAAGCAGATTTGAAATTTTATCAAAAATCGGGGCAAGGCATATTGCCGAATACAATGAGAGATTATTAAAGAATAATACCCAATCTGATGATAATAAAATAATGCCATACATTGTAGTTATTGTAGATGAGCTTGCAGACCTTATGGCTGCGAAGGGCAGAGACATAGAAGCAGGTATTGTAAAATTGGCTCAAAAAGCCAGGGCAGTTGGGATTCATTTAATTTTAGCGACACAAAGACCATCAGTAGAAGTGATCACAGGATTAATTAAAGCGAATATTACTTGTAGAATAGCATTGCAAGTTGCCTCGCAAGTGGATTCAAGAACTATTCTTGATACTTCAGGCGCTGAAAAGCTTTTAGGTGGTGGAGATTTGCTTTTTATTTCAGCGCAAATTTCTAAGCCAAAGAGAATTCAGGGCGCTTATGTATCCACAAAAGAGATAAAAAGAGTGGTTGATTTTATCCATAAAAATAATAAAAGTATAGAACTTGAAGGAGATGATAGTTTAAGAGATAATATTGAGGCGGAAATGCAAAGGGCTGAAAGTTTTGGCTCTTCAGTAATTGACGGAACAGAGCCATTAGATCCTGTTTATGAAGATGCCAAACGATTGATTATTGAGTCAGGAAAGGCGTCTGCTTCTTTTTTGCAGAGAAAATTAAGAATTGGATACGCGCGCGCAGCTCGCTTACTTGATGTAATGGAAGAAAGGGGAATCGTTGGTCCGGCTCAAGGAGCTAAGCCAAGAGAAGTTATGCAAACAATTGAACAAGCGATTGCAGAAGAGGCGAGAGAAGGAGAAGAAGAACTGGACGAAGAACAAATGTTGGAGCAGGGGGCAGAAACAGAAGAAGAGGACGATGACGAAATGCAAGATGACGAAATGCAAGATGATGAAATAAAGGATGACGAGACAGAGGAGGAGGATAAAATAGAGAAAGATTTGTGATATAATTGAATTACATTGATTGAGTTATATGGTAAAATCAATTTCAAGGTTCTTGAGCGAAGCGAAAGGTTCTTTAGACCGAAGGTCGCAAGGTTCTTTAGACCGAAGGTCGCAAGGTTCTTGAGCGAAGCGAAAGGTTCTTATAAGTGATAACTAATCACTGATCATTGACCACTAATCATTAATCACTCCTCCCGCCCCCGCCCTCTCCAGCAGGGAGGACGGGGGCGGAAAAAACAAAAAATCAATGGCAAAAGATAAAAAACAAACAGAAAAAAAAATTGAGCATAAGGATTTGCAAGAGACATTAGATGATATTAAAAAAGAATTTGGCGAGGGTTCAATTATGCGGCTCAAAGAAGTGCAGGCAGTTAATGTTGATTCTATTTCTACTGGTTCTATTTTTTTGGATGTTGCACTTGGCACTGGCGGACTTCCGCGGGGTAGGGTGGTTGAGATATTCGGACCAGAGAGTTCTGGTAAAAGCACATTGGCATTGCATTGCGCAGCTGAAGCCCAGAGAAAAGGCGGAGTTGCTGCTTTTATTGATGCAGAGCATGCCTTAGATCCTCAATACGCTGAAAAGTTAGGAGTGAACATAGATGAACTATTAATTTCCCAGCCCGATTCTGGAGAACAAGCATTGCAAATTGTTGAAAGTTTGGTTCGTTCAAATCAGGTAGATATTATTATTATAGATTCTGTTGCCGCGCTTACTCCTCGGAGAGAGATAGCGGGTGAAATGGGTGCTTTACAGATTGGGTTACAGGCAAGATTAATGAGCCAGGGATTGAGAAAACTTTCAGGCATTGCTTCCAAATCAAAAACTCTTATTGTGTTTTTGAATCAGACGAGAATGAAAATCGGTATTCCTTTTGGCAACCCAGAGACAACTCCGGGCGGCTTAGCATTAAAGTTTTATGCGTCAGTTAGAGTCCGTCTTGGAAGAAGGGCACAAATTAAACAGGGCGACGAAATTATTGGCTCAAGAATAAAGGCAAAAATTGTCAAAAATAAAGTAGCTGCTCCTTTTAAAACAGCGGAGTTTGATATTTATTATAACGAAGGGATTTCTCATTCAGCAGACATTATCAATGCTGGAGTTGCTTACGATGTTATTAAAAAGAGTGGGAGTTGGTTTAACTTTGGAAAGACCAAATTAGGGCAGGGTATGCCAGGAGCCAAACAATTTTTAAAAGAGAATCCTGCCATAGTAAAAGAAATTAAAAAAGAGCTTTTAGCAAAAATGAAAGAATAACTAATCATTGATTATTGATTATTAATCATTAGGGGCAAGAAGAAAAGAAAAGAAAAAAGAAAAAGATATTTCGAAATATTTAAAATCCAAAAGCCCGCTAAGCGGGCTTTTTTGTGGGTTGTTAGGGTCTGACCCTAATAATACTAATAATATTTGCTATTTCTCTGTAGCAGAGATAAGCCCCAAATGTCTGGCTTGTTTTATCGCTTTGGCCATTTTTCTTTGATGAAAACGACAAAGACCGGTTGTTTTTCTGGGTTTTATTTTTCCCAAACCGCTAATGTTTTTCTTTAATTCCCTTTCATCTCTGAAATCAATCTCTTTTATGTGTTTTTTGCAAAATATACAAGTCATATTAAAATGGTATTTCGTCTACATCTATATCTTCTCCTTCCTCAATAGTAGGGATTTCTTCTTCTACGCTTTTTTGTTCTTTGGGATTATTTCCTCCTAAGCTAGGGCTAGATGCCTTAACTCCACCTGTTCTTGGTCCAAATTGAACATTTTCAGCAATTATTTCTGTTCTGTATCTTTTATTACCAGAAGGGTCGTCCCATGTTCTGGTATTTAAGCGACCCTCAACCAAGACCAAACTTCCTTTATTTAAATATTGAGAGATAAGAGTAGCTAATTTGCCCCAAGCAACTATACTATGAAATTCAGCTTTTTGTTTTTTTTCTCCGCTTTCTTTATCAGTCCAAACTCTGTTAGTGGCAAGACGGAAACTACAAACCGATTGGCCTGAAGGCAGATTTTTAAGCTCTGGGTCAGAAGTCAAATTGCCGATTAAAAATGTTTTATTCAGATTCATTGTTTTGTTTATTTTCTTCGAGCTCTTTAGCATCTTCTTCAGACGCCTTTCCCGAAGGATTTAATAATTCTTCTATTTTTTGGTCAATATCTATTAATTTTATTTTGCCTTCTCTATCTGTTTCTCCAATTTTTTCAATTTTCCGCTTAGGCATAGCTTTTATTTTCTGCGCTTCTCTTTTTATTAAAAAGAAACGCAAGAGCCCCTTTTTCTCATTTAATGATTTTTTAATTTCTTCAATTTTCTCTCCAACAATTTTCAAATCAACAATCAGCATATATGCCTTGACTTCATCTTTTATTGGATAGCCCAAATCAACCTCTTTGGAAGGGCTAAGATTTATAATCTCTCCTTCAGAATCGGTTATTAGGGCCTTTATTTCCTCTATTGCCTTGTTTCTTTCTTTTTCTTCCAAGGCAGAAGATATTAAACAAGTTAATTCGTAATCATTCATTAGCTTTAAATTAACATATTGATTTACTAAAGTCAACACTATAAATCTGCCGAGAAGTGTTCTCGGCAGATTGTTGTAGATGTTTGACATCTACAGTTCACATAGTTAAGATAAGAATATATGGATGAATCAATTTTTAAAAAATACGATATTCGGGGGGTTTATCCCGAACAGATTAACGAACAAGCAGTTTATAAAATATGCTTTGGATTTTTAGAGTTTGTAAAAGATTTTTATAATTTAGAAAATCCTAAAATTGTTATTGGTTACGATATAAGGGAATCGTCTCCAGCATTAAAGCAGGCAGGGATTAACGCCTTAATAGACGGCGGGGCAGAGGTAATTGATATTGGGCTTTGCTCAACTCCGCTAAACTATTTTGCAAATTGGTCGCTGAAAGCAGATGCTTCTATAATGATTACCGCTTCTCATAATCCAAAACAATATAATGGGATAAAGTTTTCTTTAAAAGATGTAGTAGGCCCAGTAGAGATAGGAGTAATGGATAGAATAAAAGAATTGGCTTTGAAGGGAGATTTTCAGAAAAATGGGGCAGGCAAGCTTGTACAACAAGATATGCTCAATGAATATATTTCTTTTCTTAAGGAAAAGTTGAATGGCGTTGATTTGAGTAATTTTAAAATAGCTGTTGATTGCGGTAATGGGATGATAGGACCTGAATTTCAAAGGTTTGCCAATGAGCTCGGATTTGAGTACAAGGGTCTTTTTATGGAGCCGGATAGCAGTTTCCCTAACCATGAGCCAAATCCTTTAGACAAGGAAGCGATTAAACCGCTTCAGGAGTTGATGAGTGAGGAGAAGTTTGATTTGGGTGTAATTTTTGATGGCGATGGAGATCGGTTGGGAGTTCTTAATAGTAGAGGTGAGTTAATTAAGAATGATTTTTTAATCGGTGTTTTTGCTCAATATTTTGCAATGGGTCTTAAAAACAAAAAAATTGTTTCTGATGCTCGGCTAAGCAGGGGAGTAAAAGAGCAAATAGAAAAACTTGGAGGAGAAGTTTTGAAAAGTCCTGTTGGTTATCCGAATGTGAGACAAAGGATGAGAAAAGATGGCTGTTTTTTCGGAGGAGAATTATCTGGCCATTTCTTTTGGCAGGATTTTTCTTATGTTGAAAGCGCCTTGCTTTCTTTGGTAAGGTTATTAAAGATTTTAAAACAAGTAGAATATTCTTTAGAGGAGTTAATCAAGCCATTTTCAAGATATTTTGGTTCTGGAGAAATCAATTTTGAGATTGAGAATAAGGAAGAGAAAATAAGAGAGATTGAGAAGAATTATCAGGATGGAAAGATTTCTCATTTAGACGGCTTAACAGTTGAATATCCTGACTGGTGGTTTAATTTAAGAATGTCTGGCACAGAGCCGCTGATTCGTTTGACAGTAGAAGCTAATACCAAAGAATTATTTAATGAGAAAATTAAAGAATTAACGAAAATTATCAACGAGGCCGGGCCTCGTTGATAGAATCAAATCGCTCGGATAGTTGCCTCGAACTGACGCAGTGAGCTTTTCTTATTTACAAGACAATAATTCCGCTTTGCAACAAGGCCTCGGGTCACTGGCTGTCCAAATCTCCAGCGTGATTTGTCAGCCTGCGTCCCTCAACCTGTTTGCCCCTCGCTTTGCTCGGGGACCATGCCAAACAGGCCTGCGGGAGCTGCCCCT
>JAHIEL010000034.1 GCA_018901715.1 Patescibacteria group bacterium | reverse complement strand
TCAGAATGGGGACAGGAGATATTAAGTTCAAATCCGTCGGCATAATCAAAAAGTATTTTAGCTACTTTTTCAAACTCAAACTCATCTTTACCGAAAATAGAAACCAAAAGAAACTTATATCCGGGAATGGTGATGCGCGACAATTTCTTGGCAAACTCTTCTGCTCCAGGATTGGCCAAGCCAACAGCGTTGATAAACGAAAGGGGTAAGTATTGAGCAATGATAGGTTCTTTATTGCCTTCTCTTGGTTTTAATCCAATACTTTTGGTGGTTAATATTCCTATCTCCGGGACCTCGTTAGCAATCTTTTCAAGAACAGAAACCTCGGTAGCAACGATGCCTGAGGGGATAGTAAAGGGTGCGCTAATCTTTTTGCCGAAAAGCTTATAGAATTTCATCATGCCTCCTTCGCCTTATCTTGTGCCCTTAAACTAAATTGTCAAAGAGCTGGTTTAAAAAAAATCCCCTTTCGGGGAAACGATCATTGATTTTTAAAAACAAGGAACCTTGGGTTCCTTAAAAAACGAATTATTCGTTGTGTTTTCAAAATCATAATCTGAATAGTATTTTATTCTTATGGAAAAATTTGTCAACCTCCACGGCCCTTAGGCCGCAGATGTCAAACATCTGCGGCTTGATTTTTTGTTTGGTTATCCACAGATTTGTGATTTTTGACGGAATGGTTTTATTAGATTAAGATAGAAATACATAAATATTAAAACTTGCTCGCTATATTTAGAGCAAGTATTGTTTTTGATTGATGATAAGTAGAGTTAAAAAAAGAGATGGGAGAATAGTTGATTTTGATTTTGAAAAAATCAGAAATGCTATTTACAAGGCCATTACTGCTACTGGGCAGGGTGATGGCCATTTGTCTAAAAAAATTGCGAATAAAGTCATTGATATTTTAAATCGTCGTTTTAAAAAGGACGAGATTCCTAATGTGGAACAGGTTCAAGATATAGTGGAAGAGGTTTTAATTTCTGAAAATTTAACTGAAACTGCTAAAGCATATATTCTTTACAGAGAGCAAAGAAGGAAAGTAAGGGAAGAAATAGCAGTGAGCGATGAAGCAGTTGATAGGGTAGATGATTATTTAGGCCGACTTGATTGGGAAGTTAACGAAAGCGCAAATATGACTTTTTCTTTGCAAGGGCTTAATCGCTACGGCACTTCATATATAATTAAAAAATACTGGCTGAATAAGATTTATCCCAAAGGTATTAGAGAGGCGGTAGCAAATAACGATTTTCACATTCATAATCTTGATACTTTAGGAGTATATTGTGCTGGTTGGGATCTTTACGATCTTTTAAAAAGAGGATTTGGTGGTGTTGCAGAAAAAGTGGAATCCAAACCACCAAAACATTTTAGAGCGGCATTAGGTCAGGTGGTTAATTTTTTATATACTCTTCAAGGAGAAATCGCAGGAGCAGTGGCTATTTCTAATTTTGACACTTTAATGGCTCCATTTATTCGTTATGATAATTTGGATTATGAGCAAGTGAAACAATCACTTCAGGAATTTTTATTTAATATGGCAGTGCCTACGCGTGTTGGCTTCCAAAATCCTTTTTCAAATATTACTTTGGATTTAAAGCCCTCGCCGGTTTTTGCTGATCAACCCGTTCTTTTAGGGGGCATACCACAAAAAGAAACATACAAAGAATTTGAAGAAGAAATGAAGATTTTTGATAAGGCATTATATGAAGTAATTCTTGAGGGAGATAAATCAGGCAAACCTTTCCATTTTCCAATTCCTACAATTAATATTACTAAGGATTTTCCATGGGATGAGCCGGCGTTTGATAACATTTTTGAGGCATCTGCTAAGTATGGTACTAATTATTTTGCTAATTATATTAATTCAGATATGAATCCCGAGGACGTTAGGAGCATGTGTTGTCGACTAAGGTTAGACCTTAAAGAATTGCAGAATAGAGGCGGTGGTGGATTATTTGGAGCTGGTGCTAATACTGGTTGTTATGATGATAAGACCGAAATTTTGACTGAGCAAGGTTGGAAATTATTTAAAAATTTAAGTTTAGATAACAAGCTTTTTACCCTGTCAAAAGACAACATGCTTGAGCTCAATAAGCCATCGAAGCTTTTCGAATATGATTACGAAGGAGAAATGATTCAGTTTAAGGCACGATCTGTTGATTTATTAGTTACTCCAAATCATCGGATGGTGGTAGATCATAAGGGTAGTTTAAAGAGGATGTTTGTTGAAGCTCAATATTTTAAACCTTATCAGCACTACATTCCTAAGGGCGGATTTTGGGAGGGGGTTGAACAAGAATATTTCCTTCTGCCTCCGGTTCAAATAATGAGTGGGACAGGACCGACCTCTTGTTTTTCCGAACAAGAGTTAGAGACGATTCGTCAAAAGAGAAGAGAAGGAGGAGCTTATTACAAGATAGCTGAAGGTTTTAATTGTAGCACTGTAACGATTTTAAATATTTGTGCTAATATTCGTTATGGCCAACATAAACTATGGAGTTATCAAACTGAACGATTGAAGATTAAAATGGATGATTGGCTGGAGTTTTTTGGATTTTGGCTGGCTGAAGGATGTACTGATAACGAAAGAATTGCCCTAGATCATGGATATAGGGTGACAATCAGTCAAGTCAATAAACAAAAGAGAGAAGAGATCAAGAAAGTTTTAGATCGTTTGCCATTCAATTATTATGAAGAAGGAGAAAATAATTTTATAATCTGTAATAAACAGTTATGGACGCATCTCCGTCAATTCGGAAATAAATATGAAAAGTTTATTCCAACTGATATCAAAAGTTTGAGTGAGCGACAATTGAAGATTTTATTTGACTGGATGGTAAAAGGAGATGGACACATAAGGAAAACTAACGGTCAAATAAATTATTGGACAGCATCTAAAAGATTAGCTGATGACTTACAGGAGGTAATTTTGAAATTGGGCTGGATGGGAACATGTACTGTTCGGAAGAGGAAAGTTTCACAAATTAAGGGAAGAAAAGTAAAGGCAGGAGTTATTTATACTCTTGGTGTTCAAAAAACGAAACACTATATTTTTAGACCACGATTAATTACAAGAATACCCTATAAAGGAAAAGTTTATTGTTGTGAAGTCGAAAACCATACAGTTTTTGTAAGAAGGAACGGCCGGGTTTCTTGGTGCGGTAATTCAATCGGCGTAGTTACTATTAATCTTCCTAAAATTGGTTATCTATCAAAAACTAAAAAAGAATTTCTTGAGAGATTGGGAAAGCTAATGGATTTATCAAAAGATAGTTTGGAATTAAAGAGGAAAACTCTTGAGAACTATATTCAAAAAGGGCTTTATCCATATTCCAAGCATTATTTACAAGGAGTTAAAAAAGCCAAAGACGCATATTATGCTAATCATTTTTCAACTATTGGTTTAGTGGGAATGAACGAGGCACTTTTGAATTTTACAGGAGAAAATATTGGAAGCGATAAAGGAATAAAGCTTACGCTAGAAATTTTAGATTTTATGAGAAAAAAGTTAGTAGAATATCAAAAAGAAACAGAGAATATCTATAATTTAGAGCAGACCCCAGCTGAATCAACTGCTTATCGGTTGGCTCAAAAAGATAAGGCGAAATACCCTGATATTATTACTGCTGGAACAGAAAAAGTTCCTTATTACACAAATTCTACTCAATTGCCAGTAAATTATACTGATGATCCCTTTACTGCTCTAAAGCTACAAGATGAAATTCAAGCCAAATATACAGGCGGATGCATCGAGAAAGGCAATAAGGTTTTGACCGACAAAGGGTTACTGGCGATAGAGGATATTGTTGCAAGATTTCAAGAGTTAAGACCTATCAAGGCCTTAAGCTATAACTCAAAAAGAAAAATTAGTGAATGGGATGAAATTTTAGAAGCAGTGAAGATTGATGTGAGTAAGCATAACAAAATTAGGATAAAAGGAGAGAGGGGCTTGGACATTGTTACATCTGATTGGCATCCGTTTTTTGTGCTGGAAAAATTTAAACCAAATCTGTCTTGTCCTATTTGTAAAGAAAAGATTAGAAATGTTAAAGCTTTTGCTACTCATATAAGGTGGAACCCAAAGTGTCGGGAGGAATACAATATTTTTTCTAAATACCACGTAACAGAAAAAAGGGCAGATGCGTTGAAGGTCGGAGATTATATTTTACAAAATTCTTTTAATCTTTATTCTGATAAAAAAACTGAGTTAGATAATGATTTGATGTGGCTCATCGGTTTTTTTATTGGCGATGGTTGCCTTTCTGAGTTTCTTGATAACAGAGGCGGAAATAATTTAAAGAGATATAAAGTAAGATTTTTTAGCGAACATAAAGAACCACTAGATAAGGTAGCAAAAATTTTTGATCAATATTTTGACTGCAATATTAAAATAACAAAGGGCACAAAGAGAAGTGAATTATTAAAACAGGTATGCAGCTCTAAAAAGAAAGCTTCAGAATTTTTCTTTAAATATGGATTTAATGCAGGAATTAAGACATATACTGTTTCTATTCCTGGCGAAGTAAAAGATAATATAAATAAAAGCAATGTATATTCGCTTTTATCCGGGATGATGGACAGCGATGGTCATATTGACGAAAAACAAGGAGATTTTGAATATTATACAGTTTCTGAGCGGTTAGCTGATGATATTCTAGAAGTTTGTAGTCGTGCAGGTATTATGATAAGCAAATCAGAGAAAATTACCAAAAGAAAAAATGAGGTTAATATATATAGATTAAGAATTCCGAAATATCAAATGACTAAGATAAAAAATCAGTTAACTAATGTCGTCCATACTTCAAGAATAAGAGAAGACCTTTCTAATAGAGAAAGACGCTACTTACCGATAGTAAGGGTGAAGGAGGCCTCAAAAACCACTGTCAAGGACCATCAATTTTATGATTTAATGACTAAAAAAAACCACAATTATTTATCAGGCAAGAACACTTTAGTATTTATCCATAATAGTGTTTTACATCTATTTTTAGGCGAGAAAATTTCTGATATAAAAGCAACTAAGAGTTTGATTAAAAAAGTTTTTGAAAAATTTCATTTGCCATATACTAGCATAACTCCAACTTTTTCTATTTGTCCTGTTCACGGTTATCTAAGTGGTGAACATTTTAAGTGTCCTAAATGTGTTGTTGAGCAGGTCTGCGAAGTATATTCAAGAGTAGTGGGATTTTATAGGCCCGTGAGCCAGTGGAACGAAGGGAAACAACAGGAATACAAGGAACGAAAAGAATTTGTTTTAGACAAATGATTATTGCAGGGCTACAAAAACATACTTTAATTGATTATCCCGGGAAAGTAGCTGCTACTATATTCATCAGCGGGTGTAATTTTAAATGTCCTTTTTGCCACAACCCAGAGCTGGTTTTGCCGGAAGAAATTAAAAAGGGTAAAGAACTTCCGCTTAAGGAAGTTTTTGCTTTTTTAGAAGAAAGAAAGGGATTTTTAGACGGAGTTGTAATCTGCGGAGGCGAGCCGACTATTCATTCTGACTTGGACAATTTTATTTTTAAGATTAAAAAGATGGGGTTTTTGATTAAGCTTGATACAAATGGCTATAATCCAGAAATGCTTGAAAAATTGATTGATAAGAAATTAGTTGACTATATTGCAATGGATATAAAAGCATCTAAAGAAAAATATAATAAATTGGCAGGCGCGAGAGTTGATTTGCAAAAAATTGAACAAAGCATTGGATTATTGAAAAATAGAGCAAAAGATTATGAGTTTAGAACAACTTTGGTGCCGGGAATGATTGAAAAAGAAGATATTTTAAAGATTGTTCTTTGGATTGCTCCAGCTAAAAAATATGTTATTCAGAATTTTTCTAATAAGCAAATGCTTGTTAATAAAGAATTATCTAGTAAAAATCCCTTTTCAGATGAATATTTAGAAAGCGTAAAAAAAGAGGTTGAGTCCTTTTTTGATATTTGTGAGACAAGATAATGTCTGGAACAAAATTTTTTCTTTTAGTTTGCCTTATTTTAATAATTGGCATTTTAATCGGCTTAGTTTTTAGAACAAGCCGTTTTTTTGAATCAGAGTTTTTAGAATTTGACGGGCAGGTGATTGAAATTAATGGAGAAGTAATAAAGCAAGAGGAAAATAAATTTGTTTTGAAGAAGCAAAGAGAAAATGTTTTGATTTTTAGTTCTCAAGTTTTTGATTATAAAGACAAGCTGAAAGTTATTGGAAAAATTGAAAAACCGCCAGTTTTTGATGATTTTGATTATAGAGAATACTTAGAAAGGGAAAGAATTTTTTTCTTAATGTATGAACCAGAGATTGAAAAAATTTCTGAAAAAAGATTCTCAATTTACAAAAATATTTTAAATTTAAGAAAAAATTTATCTGAAGCAATTAATAAAAGTTATATCACAGAACAGGCAAGTATTTTAAAGGCAATGACTTTAGGGATTAAAACCGAGATATCAGATAATTTAAAAGATAAATTAAATAGGGCAGGCATCAGGCATTTAACAGCTATTTCTGGAATGCACACTATAATTTTGATAAACGCTTTGATGATTTTATTTTTAAGTTTAGGGCTTTGGCGAAGACAAGCGTTTTT
>JAHIEL010000033.1 GCA_018901715.1 Patescibacteria group bacterium | reverse complement strand
CATAAGCTGAAAAATTTGGTCGCGAGTTAAAAGCTCCACCACCTGAAAAATTTATAATTTTTCCTGAACCTTGTTTCATCATAATCGGCAAAAGCGTCTTTATAAACAACATAGTAGCATTAAGGTTTACATTTATTGTCTCAATCCATTTATCAACATCATTATTCAGAAGTGGCCCTATGGGTCCCTGAATGCCTGCAGCATTAATTAGAATATCTATCTTAGGAAATCTCTTTAAAACGGAATCAACCGCACTGTCTACTTCTTTTTTATCACAAGCGTTAGTTGTTATAGATAAAAATTCAGAATTATATTTTTTTAATTCTTGAGAAATTCTCTCTAAATTTGATTTTGCGCGGTCAACTAAAATAACGCTACATCCTTGCTGGGTAAATGTATGGGCAATAATGCTACCTATGCCACCACCTGCTCCAGTAATTATTGCTATTTTATTTTTTAGTAACATATTTTCGTATTTTAATTTTTAACACCAATGCCATAATAATCAAAACCTATATCTTTAAGAATTTTTGGGTCTAAAAAATTTTTAGAATCTATTATTATTGGTTTTCTCATTAATTTTTTAATTTTAGAAAAATTTAAATTTTTGAATTCTGGCCACTCGGTAATTAAAAGAACAATGTCAGCATTTCTCACGGCATCATATGGATTCTTAAAAATTTTCAATCCTGTCACTATTTTTTGAGTATCAACCATAGGATCAAATGCTTTAACATTAGCCTTATAAAAAATTAATTTTTGGGCTATTTTTAAAGCTGCTGAACGCCGCAAAGTACTAGTTCCTGGCTTATAGGTAAGGCCTAATATTGTGATATTCAATTTAGAAATTGAACCAAATATACTTTTTATTTTTTTTATAAGTTTTTTATCCTGTTCCTGATTTACTTCCAAAATAGAATTTATTATTTGTGTTTTCACTCCCTTAGATTCCCCAATTTTTCTTAAAGCTTGAAGGTCTCTAGCGAGTGTGCCACCAGAAAATCCTAAACCAGGATTTAAAAAAGCATATTCTCCAATTCGCTTATCGCTTTTCATGCCTTGGGCAACTTTCATAGCATCAGCATCTGTTACTTCACATAAGCCAGCTATCTCATTTATAAAACTAATAGATCCTGCTAAATAAGAATTGATTGCATGCTTTACCATTTCAGCGCTATTCAGATTCATATATATTTTAGGGGATTTAATGAAAAAATATAATCTTTCTATTTCTTTCTTCAATGTTTCATTCTCTAATCCAAGAATTAATCTGTCGGGTTTTCTAAACCCTTTTAACGCTTGCCCAAGCCTCAAATTTTCCGGACTATAAATTACATCAAAAGAAATCCTCTTATTCATTTTTAAAATAAATTCTTTGAGAATTTTAGATGTCCCGACAGGTATCTGGCTCATAATAACCAATGTGAATTTTTCTGGCGCAAATTTAGCTATTTTTTCACAAGCGCTATAGATAATTGATAAATCTAATCTATCTTTTTCGTCAACAGGCGTATCAAAAGTTAGAAAAATAAACTTTGCTTTATCAAGCGCATCTTTAAAAGAATTAGTAAAGCTAACTCTTTTGCTTTTTAAATTTTTAACTAATAATTCTTCTAAGCCCGGTTCATATAATGGTGGCTTCCCCTTTGTTAGATTATTGATAACTTCGGTGGCAAAATCTACACCGCAAACATCGTATCCCGCATCAGCAAGACAAGATGAAGTAACGCATCCAAGATGCCACAAACCAATTACGCATATCTTATCTTTTGGCTTCATAAATTTGATTAAAAACTTTTATAGTTTCTTCTGTGGTTTTTAGCCAATTAAATTTTTTGGCTCTTTCAATTCCATGTTTTCTTACCTTATCATAAAAATCTGCATTCTCTAATAGTTTCATTATATTTTGCGCAAAACCTTCGTAATCTTTCGGATTACGCATTATCCCTCCTTCCCCTATCACTTCCGACAAAGAAGATGTATTAGAAGCAATAACCGGCGTACCCGACTGCATGGCTTCTAATGGAGGCAAACCAAATCCTTCATAAAAAGATGGAAAGAAAAATACATCTGCAAGATTATAGATAAAAGGAATGTCTTTGCTTTCTGTGTCCAAAAAGATAATATGCCCTGGTTTAATTTTTTGGCTTTTTTTAACTATGTTTTTATAATCCAGGGCCGGTCTACCGATTAATACAAAATAAATATCCTTTTTCCTCTTGTTTACTAAAATATCCGCTGTTTCTATGATGGCATTGATATTTTTTCTGAAATCTATAATCCCAATATATAGGATAAAATGAGGAGGAAGATTGTATTTTCCAATTAAATATTCTTTTTGCTGTGCTGTGAGTGAACGAGCATTAAATCTATCGTCTGCGCCCAAAGAAATTACCTTTATTTTTTCTTCAGAAACATTATAAAAATTTATAATATCTTTTTTTGAGTTCTGGGAGATAGTCAAAATTGAATTACTTTTTTTAATGGATGAACTCAAAAATAAATCTAAATATTTTCTGTATAAAAAAGGGTGATATTTTTTGTTTATCTTATGGAAAACATCACAAAGAAGAATTACTTTTTTGCATCTAATGTTAACAACTGGAATCAAGGAGCTAGGGAAAAGGAACAAATCTATATTATTTTCTCTAATATAACCTGGCAAGATAAAATTCAGCCAAATTGCAGAATAAATTTTACAAGGGATTAATTTATTTTCCCCTGTTGCTACAATCTTAAACCCTTTGTTCTTATACTCATCTAGTGCTCCATAAGAAAATAAAAAATATTCGTTAGTTTTGTCTAGCGAAAGGATACAATTTAAAAAACCGTTTAAAATCCTTCCGATACCGGTCGTCTTGCGCTCCAATAATCTAGCATCAATGCCTATTCTCCTTTTCATTTTTTCATAAGAGCTAAAAACTCTTCTTCTATTTTAGTTATTGTTGTCTCCCAACAAAAATTAGATTTTACCCAGCTAACTCCATTTTCAGAAAATTTTTCGCGTATTTCTTTATTTTCTAAAAGATATAAAATAGCATCTGCGAGCTTTTTCGGATCTCTTTCTACTAATAAGCCAGTTTCTTTATGTTTGACTGTTTCCCGAAAACCCCCTTCTTTTACTGCGACAACAGGAGTGCCACAAGCCATAGATTCAATAGGAGTAAAGCCGAAGGGCTCCAAAAAATGAGCTGCTATTGTTAAATAGGACTTTTGATAATAATCAATTATGCTATCACCTAAAAAACTTTTTTCAAATTTTACTTTTTCTTGTAAGCCCAAATCATCTCTAAGTTTTGTAAGATGCTGAAATTCTTTTTCAGATACAGCAGAATTGCCAAAACCAAGAATTGTAAGAAATGGTCTCTTATCTTCTGGAAGAAGGCTAATGGCCTTAATGACTAAATCATGGGCTTTAACTATATGATAAATGCCAATGCTTAAAATATGGCTCTCTGTTTTATTTTCAAAAGATGGTTTAAAAATTTTTGTATCTACTCCTAAATAAATCACTTTCCCAAGAATTCCATAGGCAGACAAGAATCTTTCTTTGCTGAAATAAGAATTTACAATTAGCTTATCTGCGCTTGCTAAGTTTCTTTCATCAGGTTTTTTTCTTACAAGATTATCAAAAAAAGAATATAGAAAAATAAACTTTCTAATTATCCCCTTATAATATTTTTTATAAACATAATTCTTTTGAAAATTCCTTTCGTAAACACTCCTAAGTGGCTCTTGAGATATTAAAAGCTTGGGAAATTTTATGTATCTCAATATATAAGGATGTTGGAGTATTCTTGAGTTTGTAATGAGCCCGACATCATAATCTTTTTTATTAATTTCAGAAGCTAATCGCTGGGAAAATCTTTTATAGCGCCAAAGATTAATGGGCAGTAAAATTTTATCAATGCTGTGATTTTTGCCCAACCCTAATGGATTAAATTTCTCTCCAGTATATATGTCTATAATATGCCCACGATCTTCCAAACCAGATATAATATTTTCAATTGCTTTTCTCGCTCCCCCGTCTGGAAGATTGTGGTAAACAGCTATCTTAAATGTTCTCATAAATTATCTTTCCAAAATTCAATGCTTTTCTGCAGACCTTGTTCTAAGGAAATCTCTGGTTTCCAGTTAAGTATCTGACTCGCATAGCTTGCGTCTAAACTAAGATAATCGGCAGTTGAAGGACGCCAAGGATAGCTCTTTGGAAATCCTGTTTTAATTTCTCCTTTAAATCCAATTATATCTCCTATTTTTTCAGCAAGCTGTTTCATTGTAAGCTGATAACCATTTCCGATGTTAAAAGTAAAAGCTATCTGATTTTCTTCTAATTTTTCTTTAATTTCTTCTGTCCCTGGCATCTCAAATTCAATTGCCTTTACATAACCATTAACATGATCGCTTACATACATTAAATCTCTGATTGCTTGCGGAGTTCCAAGCTGTGGGCTTCTTCCTGCGAGCATCTCTGTGATGATATGTTCTACAATATAATCTTTTTCATTCTTCCGACCAAAAGTATTGCATGCCTTCAAAATGACTGCAGGGAAACCAAATGCTCTGGCAAGCATTTGAATATATTTTTCAGCAGCCACCTTAGAAACAGCATAAGGACTGTCTGGATTAAGGAATAAATTCTCTTTAAATGGTTTTTTAACCGATTGCCAGCCGTAGGTCTCCATAGTTGAGGCAAAGACAAATTTTTCAAAATCCTTGATTTTGGTGGCTGACTCTACAAGATTAATCGTAGCCAAATAATTAACCTTTTGGTAAACTCCTGGATTTTCAAAAGAATAACGAACAGGTGTGATCGCTGCCAAATGAACAATTACTTTTGGTTGATGTTTAGATATAATCTCTTTTACCAAATCAAAGTCCTCAAGTCCTGCATATTCAATACAAGCATCTTTCGGAAGAGGTCTCATTCCTATATCGCTTGAAGGAACAAGCGCTACTATATGATATTTATCAACTAATTTTTCCACCAAATGCGAGCCGATAAATCCTGTTGAGCCAGTAATAAGAAGCGTTTTTTTATTGTTTGTCATATGTTTTAATTTAATTATTTATACGCTGCCAATCTTTTATTGTATTAATAGTGTCCCAAGACCCTTTATAAAGACATCCTTTGATTCTATCTTCTTTAACTAAAATTGGGAAGGTGTATTTTTCTAAATCTCCTTTAAGATAACTTTGGATTTCTCTTGAAAAAAGATAAAGTCCTCCGCTTGTTGGTATTTTCACAACAGGTTTTTCTTGAAAACTAATTATTCTATGAGTATCAGCATTCCATTCTACTTTTCCGAAAGGAAAAGTAGGATAAACAAGCCCGATAACAGCAATCGGCAAAATTTTATCTGCAAAACAAACTTCAATTAATTTCTTTAAAGGGAAAGAGGTGAGCTGGTCTGAATTTACTACGAAAAAATAATCATCATTTATGCCCGAATCTTTAATATCTTCTTTTACAGCATCAGCTGTGCCTCCTTCCGGATTATGCTCCGCATATATAATCTCAACATCCCATTTTTCTCCATCTTCAAAATAATTGATAATACTTTCTTTTTGATATCCTACTCCAATAACTATCTTTTTTACTCCACAATTTTTAAGCCACAAAATATTGTGTTCTAAAACGGGCTTTCCTCTGACTGGAATCATTGATTTATGCATTTTCCCGGGATCAAATCCCTGTTCTTTTAAACCGGTCGGCAATACTGAAAAATTAACCATTCTCTGTCCTCTGCCACCGGCAAGGATAATTGCTGTTTTAACTTCTGGATATTTTTTTGTATTTTCCATATTTTTCTAAAAATTTTATATCTTTAAAAATGGGCAAAATAAGATTGTGCATCTTCAATGTCTTCTTTTAGATTCAGGTTGAAATATTTATCGCAAATAATAAATGATTTTACTATTTTCCCGCCATCAATAACACATTGAATAAGATCTGGAAGTTCTTTCTCTCCTCGCTTTTGATTAATTGGGGTTTGGGAGATATAGGAAAATATTTCATTTTTAAATATACAATTCCCAGTGCCCATCATATTATTCATCGGATTATCTGGTTTTTCTATTAACCTCAAAATTCTATTATTTTCTCCCTGAATAACTGAGTAAGTTTTTTTAATTAAATTCTTATCTTTTACACTTATCATCCCACAAATAACAAACAAATTTTTGTTGCGATACTCTTTTATCATCTCGCTATGTTTAGGATTTATCATAAGCTCATCTCCCAACATCAACATAAAATCTTCGCCTCCTATTGCATCTTCTGCACACTCAATGGCGTGGACTAATCCTTTCTGCTCTTCCTGCATTACATATTTTATTGGCTTTCCATTATACTCATCTCCATAAACATCTATTATCTCCTTGGCTTTATGCCCTACTACAATCACTATCTCGGAGATATCGCTTTTGCTTGCCCAATCCAAGCTATATTGAATTAAGGGTTTTTCCTTGATTTCAAACATACATTTATTTTTGTCATCAGAAATCTCGCCCAATCTCTTTCCTCTTCCTCCTGCTAAAATTAATACTTTCATATACTTAATCTTTTTTAAATAAATTAATGTTTTCTTTAACCCAATCTATTAAATTGTTTATTCCCTCCTTAGGTAAAACTGTGGGCTCCCAATTAAGCTTTTCCTTTGCTTTAGAGATATCACATACGAAATAACGCAAATCTCCAAATCTATCAGGGCAAAAATTTACCTGCACATCCTTGCCAATAATTTCTTTTATAATCTCAACGCATTCAATTAATGATATTGATGTTTTAGACGCTCCTCCGATATTGTAAATTCCGGATTTCCTGTTTTTATAAAAAGCATCAAAAGCACGGACAGCGTCTTTAGCGTATAAAATATCTCTAACCTGCTTTCCGGCTCCATAGATATTGATTGGCTCGCCTAAAATTGCTCTAATGGCAAAATTAGCGACCCAACCATGGTCTTCTCCGCCAAATTGATTGGGTCCATACAACCCGGTTAAACGAAAACTAGCAGCTTCTAAATTATAAGTATCTATAAATGTCTGGACATAGAGCTCTGCTGCTCTCTTGGAAACATGAAGCGGGGTTAAAATCCCTTCCATCACTGGATATTTTTCATCTATCTCTATTGGTTCGCGAAGATAACGAGTTTCTCCTTCCTCTAACTCCTTATTTATCTCATTTCCGTAAATGTGAATGGTGGCACAAGAAACTACTGGAATTTTGTAATCACGCGCCACTTTTAAAACATTAAATGTTCCCAAAACATTAGTTGAAAAATCTAGGTCTGGATCTTCTTCGCTTATAGTCATCGCTGGCTGGGCCGCAGTATGAATAATAAAATCACATCCTTTTGCTGCCTCCTTTAACTTGTCATAATCCCGGATATCTTCCTTTAACAAATTGACTCCTAATTTTTTAAGAAAATTCCAGTTATAATCTCTGGCAGAATCAGCGGCGTAGCCAGTCCTGGTTAATTCATATTTGGTCATATTATCAAAAGAGATGACCTGATCACCCTTTTTGATATAATATTCGCAGGTATGAGAGCCAATAAATCCACATCCGCCTGTTATTAATACTTTCATAAGCTTTTTTTAGATTTTAATGCCTTTTGAAATATATCTAAATTTTTTTGACAAAAAATGTCCCAACTTAAATTATCTTTTACCCAACTACCCCCTTTCTCCCCCATACTATCATATTTGCTTAAATTCTCGTATATTGCAATGATTGCCTTTGCATAATCATCTGTTACGATACCTATTCCCTCTTTTTTTATTATATTAGAAGCACTCATTTCAGGAGAGACAACAACTGGTTTCCCTGCACAAAGTGCTTCAAAAGGTGCTAGCCAACCCCCTTGTGGCTTTATCGGATGTAGCAAAACATCGCAAGCATTATATAAATCTCTTATACGATTTCTATCTGATGAACCAAAGAAAATCACATATTTATCTAACTTTTTTTCTTTAATATATTCTTTTACTTTTAACTCATACTCCTTTTCCGGCCATCCTGCAAATATTAATTTCAAATTGGGAATTTTATCTTTCAATTTCTCAATTGTTTTCACACTTTCTATCTGGTTCTTGAGAGATGTTAGCATTCCAACTTGAAGAATGACAAAACTATTATCTAAATTATATTCCTGTCTAATCTTTTTTGAATCACCTTGAGAGAAAAAATCATAATCAATCCCATAATTTATTATCTCCGGCTTCAACCCATATAATTTTATAAACCTTTCAGCGTTAAATTCGTCAGCCACAATGACATTTTTTATATAATGTTTAACCACGAATTTATCAAATTTCAAAATTGTCTTTTTTATCAATTTTGAAAACAGAGATTGTTTTAAATCAAGACGAAATACAACTTCTGGAGGTTCATTGCACATCCAAACAGCTGGCTTCTTAAAAGGAAAAAATGAAATCTCTGCTGGATAATTATGTATATTTATTACATCAAAATCATCTAAATTATCGCGCATTCCCTTATGCAGGGCTAAGGTCTCTTTAATTCCTAAAAAATTAAAAGGAATTTTAGATTCTTTTTGAATAATTACCTCTGTTTCATTTAATTCCTTTTCTACTTCTGGTAGCATAGCGGTTGTCAGAATAGCATTTTGAATGCCTTTTTTTGTTAAATAATTGGCTAATCTTACGATTACTAATTCTGCCCCACCGTATATATAAAATTTAGGATAAACAATTAAAACTCTCATAATTTGTTTTGTTCTATTTTGATTGAATTTGCCTTAATCTTTATAATACTCACACCAACTTTTTTTGTGACTTCAAAATTATTGGCATTATAATACACAATTTTATCAGCAAATCGAGTAACATAGACTCGGTCATGTTCATTATCAATATCGTTGGCGATTATCTTATAATTAGAACTAAGAATACCACCTTTTTTGATCCAATTTTTAATTTTTTCTGAAACCTCACCTCCTAGTATTTCTCCTTTTAAAACTAAAAGATATTCATATTTCTCCAAAACGCCATCTCTTATCATATTTTCATCTAATAAATCAAAATCTAATACATCGCGAAGTTTCGCGCACTGTTTATATAAGGAATCTAAAACTAATGGCTTAAAAGCTATAGAAGTGTTTGGAAAAAAAACACCAACTTTAACAATTGGTTTAGATAACTGAAAATAATTAAGATTTTTAGATAAAATCTCTGCTCCCTTGGTTGGCTCTCCTGCAGGAAAATCTTTTTTAGTGCAATAATCTTTACCCGTACCAATAATATTCTTACAATAAAATCCTTTGGCTCCTGAAGTTATAACGTCAAATATCCGCATCGTTACACTTTCCGGCTTATTAATCCAAACTTCCTCTGTGGTAAAATAAGAGCCATAAAATTTGCTGGCTGAAGAAATCAATCGGGCAAAAGCAAAGCTGTAAGAATAATCATCTATTTGATTAGTTATCCTAATCCCTGCATTGTATTTTGCCGCTATTTTAGTTTGAGCGGAAAAATCAGCGCCGAGCATAGGATTGCCGTCTCCACCCGTTACTAAATATATTTCATTGTCTGGAAAATATTTTCGCGCCGTCTTAAGCCAAAATTCTGCCCAATTAGTCATAGAAGCCATATACCAGTCAACAAAATCCAACCATTTCTGCTCTACTGCGATATCTTTAATTTCTTTTTTTGAATTACTTTTTAAAAGATTATAAATAAATTTTGCACTAGGCCTTAAAAAAAACGGTATAAATTTATAAATCTCTCGGCTAAAGGAAAGAGAATATCTTAAATTTGGAAAATTTATTAATTCAAAACTTGAAATATCCGTTTTCCAAGCAGCATTAAGTTCATTAAGAGAATTATATTTTTTAGTAATATATTTTCTAAAATTTTCAACCGCATATTTATCTCCGCACCACCAACCTTTATGGCTATGAAAGTTTTTGTAAAAACCGCCCTCAACAGGATAAATAGATTCTCCCCAATTTCCACTAATTCCTAAACAAATGCTTTCTAAAACGCTTTTATCTTGATAGCGTTCAGATAGCATTTTCAAAAACCTATCCACTTGCTTTGGCAAAAACGGATTCCAGATGGACTGAATCTTTGATTCTCTGTTATGTTCAAGACATTTGGCATAGACACATTCATCTGATTCCTGAAACCATTTCGGGGTTGCGTAATTTGGTCCTAAAATAAAAAAAGGAACCCATTTAAGGTTATGTTTTTTTAATTTTTCAACTAATACATCATAAGTAGAAAAATCAAATTTCCCAGGTTCTTTTTCTATCTCTGCCCATGTAACATAGGACTGGACGCTGGTTAAACCAGTTTTCTTGCAATTTTCAAAAGATTTGTCTTCTAATAATTTTGAATCAACCCTACCATTATATTGCCATTGTTGAATGATTTCTTTAGTTTCATCCATTTTTATTTATACGCCTTAAGAATAATTCGGTCAGCATAACGATAAACAACCTTTACTTCCCTAAATCCTGCTGTTCGTAAAATAGCAAAAAGACAAGCTTTATTAAGTCCCCACCAAGTGGTCGGATCTTTATTTATTTGATCCTTCTCATAAAATGTTGCCAATGGAGTATTTTTATTTCCATAATAAGGATCATAATGTGTTTCCATAATTAACATTTCTTTTGTCACTGAAAAAATTTTCTCTAAGGCAAGAAGTGGGTATTTAAGATGATAAAAAACTCCAAAAAACAAAACAACATCAAACATTCCGAATTTTTCAGGCGAGAGATCATAAACACTAGCTTTTTTAAATTGAACATTGGATTTTAAAATTTCTTTGGCTACTTCAAACCCTTGACTTTCGGTATGTTCCAATTTATCTCGATAAAAATTGTCAATGGCCAAGACACTAGAGGCTCCCCTTTTTTCTACTTCAAAACTAAAAAAGCCATCCCAAGCTCCAATGTCTAAAACACTCTTTCCTGATAAATCGTTAGGAAATTTAAGATTGCGTAAAAGATTCTTTGTACCAGTTGGGTGTTTAATCCCTCCTTGATGACCTGGAGCGACTATACCATAGCCAAGGTCTATTGAGTGCCACCAAAATGGAACTTCTGCAACTTTTTTAAAAACTGTTTCTTTGTCTATTCCACTTGGGGGTGGACTAGAAGAAACTATCTCCTTTCGAAAAAACAGAATAAGTTTTATTATTTGTCTCTCAATCTTAATAATTAATTTTTTTAAAAAAACTATCATAATGTTTAAATTTCCTTTAATGCCCCACATTCTCTTTCTCTTTTTTTGGTATCATATGCCCTGCATCCTGCACACAATATTGGAACAGGACTTTTATCCTTTTGGACTAAATGTCTAAACTTTTTATATCTTTCTGAATACCATATTTCCTTAAATGGCTTTTGATAAAGGTTGCCAAAAGCGTGCTTTCTTAAAAAATCCCGCTTGTTAGACATTAATACGGCACAGCATGGCAAAACATAACCACCCATCATTATATAGGGCTCTGTCCAAGCCGTGCATTTGCCAATTGATGGAAGTTCGCTTTTGCCAATATGAGAAAATTGAACATTCACTTTTAAATTTTTCCCTTTTGCAATTGTTTTTTCTAAAATTTCTTTTGGAATTTCCGGTAAATAATACTTTTCTATTTCTTTAAAAGTAAGAAGCCCTACGAATTCCAATTTTGTTCCTTCGCCCAAATCACTCAATGAATGAATAAGCTCTACCATCTTCGGCATTTCTGTATAATTTAATTTATTGACAACAAACCGAAAACAAATCATAGGAAATGGTGAATTCAGCTCTTTCTTTAATTTCAATAACATTCTTACATTGCTTAGTGCCTTTTCAAAATCACAGCCAACTTTTATTCTCTCATATGTTTCTTTTGTTGCTCCATCCATTGAAATCCAAATACAATTCACTCCTAATTCTATTATTTTTCTGGCCTTTGCTTCATCTATAAAATCAAATTCATCAACAAAATTCACAGAAATATCCTTTAATCTTAAATACTCAATTATTTTTAAGAAATCTGGGTTCAGGAAACCTGTGCCTTCGCCCGTAATATTAGTCCATCTCAATTTGGGAAACTGGTCCACTATTTGCTTAAATTGCTCAAATGTTAATCTTTCCTGCCTCTCTTGCCAATAAGTATGTTCACAAATAATGCATTTTTTATTACAAATAGTGGTATGCTCTATCTCTATTTTAAAAGGATAAGGTGCCAAAGAAGAAAGCTTTGTCGCCTTGATAAGATTATTTAAAACTGCCACTTCTCCGCCTTCATCAGTAACAAAATATTTCACAAAAAGAAAATTTTTAACACTCCTTAGGCCCTTTTTCTTTAGTAAATACCAAATGGATTTTTTATACTTCCAAGGAATTTTTAACAAGTGCCAAATAAATCCTATAAATAGCCAAAAAGTTTTAATTATTTTTTTTATCGTTTTTATCATCGTTCTTTAATAGATCATTTACGGAAATTAATAAACAGCTTATTGATTAGAGTGTGTTTTGTCTTTTTCCAGAGTTTTTCTGAAAAAATGACCAACGCTTGAGCGGATAGTTCCTTTGGTAACGATATCAGAATAAACACATTGGTCACAAAAATGATGAGTGCCTGATCTAACTTCTTTCCGCATGGATTCATAATTTTTATAAATATCTTTAAAGCTTTTCCCTTTTGAAAGATTACCAGCTACGACATCAAAATTCCCACACGGATAAACATCGCTATTCGTGAAAATCAGCACACAGGTAGATGGTGTTAAACATTTTTGAGGAAAAGGTCCTTTTTCTAATTTCTTTAAAAATATCTTTAAAAATGCTGGATTATTTTCAATAACTCCTGTTTTTAGGGCTTCGTCAAGCTGTTTTTTCAAAAGAGGAATGTCATATTTGCTTAAATCATTTGAAATCCATGGTTGAGCAGCTAATTTCAAACTAACGGGTATTAAAGAAGCATTCACTTTTAATTTTTTAGCTAAATGACAAAAATCTACTAATTCAAGATAATTATCTGCTTGCAAAACAAAATTTAAACGAACAGGACATTGATGTTTCTTAGCAGTTTCTACTGCTTTTATAGCCCTTTCCCATGCTCCTTTAATCCCACGAATTTTATCATGGGTCTCTGGCTTAGCTCCGTCAATCGAAACATCGCAATAGTCAATAGGGGGAAATGGAATTTCGCTTAGCAACCAACCGTTAGTCGTAAGTCCGCACCTTATACCGTATGACTTAACTTCTTCTATAATCTCTGTTAGGTCATTCCTTAGAAGCGGCTCTCCCCCACCTATATCTATTTCTTTAATTCCAAAATCTGCAAGTTCTTTAATCCAATATTTTATGGTTTCTAAATCTGCATTCTGAAATTTTTCCTTCCAAAAAGTACACATCTGACAACGAAATTGACAGCTAGTGGTAATAATCAAACGAGCAGTTTTGGGACGATAAGATTCTGGATTAGCATACATTGTTATCGCTCTTTTAGCTTTTGAGAAAATATTAGCCATATTTTAAATTAT
>JAHIEL010000032.1 GCA_018901715.1 Patescibacteria group bacterium | reverse complement strand
TATAAAACATTTTAAAATATCAATCGTTGCAAACGAGGTCCCGATTTTGTTTTTGGCTTTGCCAAAAATACAAAATCGTGGATCCTCGATCCTCGACTAAAGTCGGGATCGGGACGCTCTACCAAACTAAGCTAACGGCCCGTAATGTTTCTCAAAATCTTTGATTTTGTCAGAAACATTAGCGTCCTGAGGGCCTTAGCCCGAATGGACTATCCATCCTTCGTCACTTCGCTCCTCAGGGCATTAATTTTGTAGCGCCTCACATTAGTTTGGCGGCAAAATCAATGTGCGCGTGCCTGGATTCGAACCAGGGACCTCTGCTTTATCAGAGCAGCGCTCCAACCGACTGAGCTACACGCGCGAAACTTAAATAATCATAGCAGAAAAATAAAAATATTTCAACACAAAAAAGCGCAAAGCGCTTTTTTGTTAGATGAATTAATAGATAAATTCTTAAAGTTGCCCCAGCTATTTCTGCCAATGCTCAAAGAACAGTGGCAAATTGAATAGTCAATCTTTTAAGGTATTTTGACTAAAACCTTAATGTTGAAAACAGAATTCTCAATCTTCAACATTAGTCAACTCTAATTTCTATTTCAAAATGAAATAAAAATTTAAAATTAAATGATCTACGCACAGCTTCCGCTACGCGTGCCTTGTTACGACTTCATCATTATTACTGACCTTACCTTAATCCCGCAAAAGCGGAGCTTTGGGTACTGCCAGCTCTCTTGATGTGACGGGCGGTGAGTACAAGACCTAGAAACATATTCATCGCGACATGGCTGATTCGCGATTACTAGCGATTCCAACTTCATGGGGGCGGGTTTCAGCCCCCAATCCGGACTGGGACTGGTTTTGAAGGATTAGCTCCGCCTTGCGGCTTCGCTGCCTGCTGTACCAGCCATTGTATCACGTGTGCAGCCCAGGGCATCAAAGGGCCATGCTGACTTGGCGTCATCCTCGCCTTCCTCCAGTATATTACTGGCAGTCTCCTATGACACTTGTAACATAGGACAAGGGTTGCGCATGTTACCCCATTTAAGGGAGCACTTCAAAGCACATGCTGACGACAGCCATGCAGCACCTGTACTGGTGTCCTTGCAGAAGGCCCAAGTTTCTTTGGGCTTTCACCAATATGTCAAGCCCTGGTAAGGTTCCTCGCTTATCGTCGAATTAAGCCACGTGATCCACCGCTTGTGTAGGTCCCCGTCTATTCCTTTAAGTTTCAGCCTTGCGGCTGTACTCCCCAGGCGGGATACTTAACGCGTTAGCTTCGCCACTGAAAGGGTCGACACTTCCAATAGCTAGTATCCATAATTTACAGCGTGGAGTACGAGGGTATCTAATCCTCTTCCATGCCCACGCTTTCGTTCCTCAGCGTCAGGACTGCCATAGCTGAATGCCTTCGCTTTTGGTGTTCCCCTCGATATCAACGAATTCCACCTCTACACCGAGGGTTCCATCAGCCCCTGACATCCTCTACCCTGCCAGTTTTTTCTGCAGCTTTAAGGTTGGGCCTCAAAGATTTAACAGAAAACTTAACAGAGCGCCTACGAACTCTTTACGCCCAGTAAATCCGGATAACGCTCGGGGCTCACGTATTACCGCTACTGCTGGCACGTGATTAGTAGCCCCTTATTCATAGGGTACAGTCACAAAAGTTCTTCCCCTATAAAAGGAATTTACACCCCTAAGGGCGTCATCTTCCACGCGGCGTCGCCTCGTCATGCTTGCGCACATTGCGAAGGATTCTCGACTGCTGCCTCCCGTAGGAGTATGGGCCGTTCTCAATCCCATTGTCGGCGATCGGGCTCTCACCCCGCCTACCCGTCATAGCCTTGGTAAGCCATTACCTTACCAACAAGCTGATAGGCCGCAGACTCATCCTCTTCCGGCTTGCGCCTTTACCCTTGCGGGACCATCAGACATTAGCTAATCTTTCAACTAGTTGTGTCTGTGAAGAGGGCAGATAATCCACGTGTTACTGACCCGTCTGCCACTACCCACCCGAAGGTGGATCGTTCGACTTGCATGCCTTATCCACGCCGCTAGCGTTCATCCTGAGCCAGGATCAAACTCTCAAAAATAAAATAGTTGGGACAACTTTAAAAATTCATCTTTCTAAAGTTTTGTTTGCGATGTGATATAAAATTGTAAAAGGACTCGCCATTTATGATTGGCGTTATTTATAATTCTATTGTTTTAAAATCTTTTGTCAAGTGTTAGAATAAATAAAAATCTATATGCTATTGTCTTTGGTGTCCCCTACCCTATCCCCTATCTCTTGTTTGTCTATTAAATCAAGGGAGGGGAGAGGGGAAGAAAGAAATCATTGATAACTGATTATTGATCATTAGGGAAAAGAAAAAGAAAAAGAAGAAAAGAGAATCATTGATTATTAATCATTAATCATTAAGAAAAAAACAGAAAAAACCATTTATCAATAATCAGTTATTAATTCTCTCCCCTTCCGCTCCCGCCCTCTCCAGCAGGGAGGACGGGGGCGGAGAATATTTATCAACAACTAATTATTAATTATTAAAAAATTATGAAAAAAGATTTAGTAATTGCAATTGACTTGGGCGCGACAAATTTAAGAGCAGGAATAATTTCTAAAAATGGAAAAATTTTAAAATGTTTTAAAATAAAAACTCCAAAAACTTCTGAAGCTGAAATTCTAAATAATATAATTGTTCTTGTAAATGCTTTGCTTGAAAATTTCAAAAAACAAAATATAAAAGCAATTACTGTGGCTGCTGGTAGTCCTGTAAGTCAAGACGAATTAATTGCCCCACCGAATATGCCATTCAAAAAAATAGCAATTAGAAAACCTTTAGAAAAATATTTTAAATTGCCTGTGATTTTGAATAACGACTGCATAGCAGCTGTGTGGGGAGAAAAACATTTTGGCGCTGGCAAAAAATTTAAAAACTTGGTATATATCACAATTTCTTCTGGAATCGGTGCAGGTGCTATTGTGGACAATCATTTATTAAGCGGACATTCAAATAATGCTGCAGAAATTGGACATTTTACTATAGATACAAAATATAATTTATTATGTGGATGCAAAAAAGGACACGGACACTGGGAAGCAATGTGCTCTGGTAATAACCTACCAAGGTTCTTTAAAGCTTGGTTAAAAGAAAATAGAATTAAGAACAAATATTTAATTAGAAAATCTGCGGACATATTTGCGTTAGCGGACAAAAAAGACAAAATAATTTTAAAATTCTTAAAAGAAGTCGGACAGTTAAACGGACACGGAATTTCAAATGCTATTGTGGCTTATGATCCAGAGCTAATAACTCTTGGAGGTGGGGTTGTGTTAAATAATAAAAAACACATTCTTCCTTACTTAAAAAAGAATGTGGACAAATATTTAAAAACTCCAAAAATAATTACTACGCCTTTAAAGGAGGATATCGTGCTTCTTGGCGCTGCGGCCTTGGTATTCTATCCTAAAAATTAAAAAGCCAGGGAGAGGAATCGAACCCCCAACCTACTGTTTACAAAACAGTTGCTCTACCGTTGAGCTACCCTGGCAAATCTATTTTTCTTTTCTTACTTTTTCCCAATAATTATCTTCAAATTTTTGAGAATGAGATACTTTATGAAGATATTTATCTACTCTTTTCTCTCCTTTTGAGAGTAGAATCTTTAAGCGAATAAAAAACTTTTTAAGAATTTTTTCAGAGCTAAAGTTCTTGATCGGCCTTAAGTTTTTCATTCTTTCCATAGTCCTCTCGGCAAAAGGCCTTTCAACTATATCTGACTGACCCAAAATGCTAACCGCTTTAAGTTCGGGCCATTTTTTAAAAACTATGAAAAGCATTCCCAAAAAACTTAAAACAAAAATAATTAAAAATATCAAACCTAACATATATATTTAGTTTAGCCCTAAATCTCCAATCTAACAAATCTGTTGATAGTGATATTCTCCCCGATTTTAGCAATCGCCTCATTTAAAAGACCTTCTATTGTCTGGCTCTCATCTTTAATATATGTTTGAGAAAGCAAGACAATTTCTTTTTTGTATTTAGCAATTTTGCCATCAATTATTTTGTCCATCATTTCCGGCTTTTTGTTTTCTTTTGCCATCTGCTCTTTATATATCTCCTTTTCTTTTTCAATTAATTCCTTGGGAATTTCATCTTCTGTAATATATAACGGATTAACAGCTGCTATGTGTAGAGCCAAATTATGGGCAAATTCTTTAAAATCGTCATTCTTAGCAACAAAATCGGTCTCGCATTTTACTTCAACTAAAACTCCAATCTTTTTATTAGCATGTATATATGCCTCAATTATGCCCTGACTTGTTTCTCTGCCCCCTCTTTTGCCAGCTAATTTTTCTCCCCACTTCCTTAAAAGCTCTTTTGATTTGTCTATATCGCCACCTGCTTCTTCAAGCGCTTTCTTGCACTGGGACAGGGAAACGCTTGTTTCTTGTCTTAGTTGTTTTATTTTATCAATCATATTGTTTTTGCGAGGCCCGTCCTCATCAACGAGGACGGGCCTCGTTGAATACTCATTAGAATCTTGTCGCAACTTTATTTATTTTTCAATATAACCTGCTTAACTTTTTCCAAAATATATTTTACCGAACTAATAGCATCATCATTCGCAGGAATAAAATAATCTACTTTATCTGGATTAACTTCAGTGTCTGCAATAGCGAAAACAGGAATGCCTTTCGCTTTTGCCTCCCTTATTGCTAACTCGTCTTTCCTCATATCAATAGCAAATAAGGCGTCAGGCAATTTCTCAATTTTTTTAATCCCGCCAAATTTTTGATCCAACCGCTCCAATTCCCTATCAAATTCTAATCGTTCTTTTTTTGTATATTTATCAAGTTCTCCTGATTCCTTTTTGTTTTCCAAATCCTTAAAATGCTCAAGCCGTTTCTTTATTATCCCAAAATTAGTGATAGTCCCGCCAATCCATCTATTTATAATATAAGGCATTTCGCACTCTTTGGCTGTCTCTTCAACCAATTTCCTTATCGGAAGCTTGGTGCCAACAAAAAGAATTGTCTTCCCTTGTTTCATAAGATCTTCTAAAACCTCAAGCATTTTAACAAAATATTCCTTGGTTTTTTCTAAGTCAATCATATTAATGTGATCACTCCCCTTAACTCCAGCTGCAAAGGGCTTCATATTAGGATGGCATTTTGAAATACGGTGTCCAAAATTAACACCAGCCTTTGCCATTTCTTCAATGCTAATACCAAAATCTTTTGTTTTCTTTTTTTCCACCATAATAGAACGAATTGTATCACATAACAAAAAATAATCAAGTAAATATTGACATTTTTGCAAAATAATATATTATAGAGACAATTAGAGATGCCCTGCGCAAAATTTTGCGAGAGTAAACTCTTAAACAAATATGGCAAAAGACATCCACCCACAATATTATCCTAAAACAAAAATTAGTTGCTCCTGCGGCAATAAGTTTGAAGTTGGCTCAACAAAAGAAAATATGGAAGTTGAGGTATGCTCTGCTTGCCACTCTTTTTATACTGGCAAGGAAAAAATGATTGATGCTATGGGTCAAGTTCAAAAATTTCAAAAAAGATTATCCAGAAAACAGGACTTAAAGAAAAAATAACTGCAAAAATTAAAAAACAGCCATTGAGCTGTTTTTGTGTTAAAATATCAATATGATCAACATAGAAACCATAAAACAGGATTATGAAAATATAACAGCTGAACTAAAAAAAGCAGAGCAAGTTTTGGATTGGGAAAAAGCAGGTCAAATCAGGAAAACCAAGGAATCATACGAAAAAATTATAGCAAAAGAGCAGGAAATTAAAGAAACAAAAGAACGAATAATCGAGGCCCAAGCCATGCTTAATAAAGAAAAAGATTCAGAGCTTTTAACTTTGGCAAAAGAAGAAATAGAAATTTTGGGAACCAGGTTTCCAAAACTTGAGAAAGAGCTGGAAACACTTTTAAATCAAACAGATGGGAATGAGGAAATAAACGAATCAATAATTGAAATAAGGGCTGGGGCTGGAGGAGATGAGGCAGGGCTTTTTGCTGCTAATTTATTTAATATGTATTCCAAATACGCAGAAAGCCAAAACTGGGAAGCAAGGACTTTAAGCAGTAATCAAACAGATATTGGCGGATATAAAGAAATTATTTTTTCTATCAAAGGCAAAAATAGCTTTTCTAAATTAAAAAATGAAGCAGGCGTTCACAGAGTCCAGAGAATCCCTGAAACAGAAAAATCAGGCAGAATTCATACTTCAACTGTTTCTGTGGCAATTCTGCCAAAAGCAAAAAAATCAGATATAGAAATTAAGTCAGACGATTTGCAAATTGATACATATAAATCATCTGGACCTGGCGGACAAAATGTGAATAAAAGAGAGACCGCAATAAGAATCACTCATTTGCCTACTGGTATTGTAGTGACTTCCCAAAATGAAAGAAATCAGGCACAAAATAAAGAAAATGCTTTGTCTATTATAAGGACTAAGGTTGTAGAAATTCAAGAGCAAAGACAAATAGAAAAAATTGGTTCAAAAAGAAAAGACCAAGTTGGGCAGGCAATGAGAGCGGAAAAAATAAGAACATATAATTTTCCTCAAAACCGGCTCACAGACCATAGAATAAAAAAAACTTGGCACAATCTAGACCAAGTAATGGCAGGCGAATTAGACGAAATCATCTCTGCCTGTGGATAACTGCACCGTGGCCGGGCCTCGTTGCAAATTACAGCTGTAGATGTTTTACATCTGCGCTTTTTTGAACAAATCGTGCCAAATTGAATTTTACGGCCAAGAAACCCTTATTTGATATGGCTTCCCAGATGTCCTTTTTCGGGGACAGTCCCCTTTCTAAACGAATTTAGTTGCCATTGAATACGCCTTGGTCTATCCAGTCCTCCCATTGGGAGGCATTTTTTATTACTAAACTTCTATACCAATATCCGCCACCTTGCTCACACCGCGTTGTCATATATGTGGTTCCGCAAAGATAAGCAGTAACAGCTCCAATTTCTTTTTGAAGTATTTGAGTATCAGCATTAAATGCCTTCAAATAAAGACCAGCCGCTAAAAATGCATCCCTAACTCTCCATGGATTCGCTGGTTCTCCAGTAATCGCAGTTATTTTGCTTTTATACGAAAGCCATGTAGCAGGCATAAACTGTGCAGGACCCATAGCTCCTCCCCATTGCACCTTGCCCCCGCTTACTGAACAAGAAATAGGCGTAGCATTAATATCTAAACCAAGCTCTTCAACAATCTGTTTAAAAGCTGTCCTCTGATATGGCTGATTTGGATTCATAACTTGGTCCCACCCAATATCAGGATAAGTGCAATACGATCTACCGCTACAATTACATTGCCCGACATTCTTGCCCATAGCTGACTCTACTTGTATAAGCCCTAATATCAATGCCGCTCTTACTCCAGTAATCCCTTCTACATATTTTGCTAATTTATACGCCTCCTCCTGCGTTGGAGCATCATCTTCGGAAACTTGAGCTAATTGGAAAATTGACTTTCTAATCTCTATGGCCTTCGCCTCTGTCTCTTTTAAATACTGCTGATAAAGTTCTTCCTGACCCTTAGTTTTTTTCAAAAGCAATTCCTCTTCTGACTTTAATTGCTGGCTTCTGTCTTTTTGTATTTCATAAGCAACAACTGCATATTCAAAATCCTGCTTTTCTTCAGACAAATTTTGTTCTTCACTTTCTAAGTGGCCCTTTAGTGCCTTAATATCAATCAAAAGTTCTTGATTCCTTAAGCTTAATGCCTCTAACGCGGCTAACTCATCAAAAAAATCAGATAGCTCCTCTTCTGAAAGCATAACTTCCAGCAAAGACCGTCTGTCCTGTTCTTCAATCAACCGTAAAAGTTCTGATAATCGCTTTGTAGATTGTTCAATTTTATCACTTGTGACTCCAATTGATTCTTGAGTATCCCCTATCTGAATATTTAAATCCTTTATCATCAAATTGCTAGTATATATATCGCTATTAATCTTATTTATTTTATTTTTCAAAACAAAAACTTTATTTTCTAAAGTTTTCTTTTCTGTCTGTTTTTCTGAAACTTTCCCTTCGTAATAATCACTTTGCTGTTCGTAAAATTCTAAACATTCATTAAGTTCTTTCTGACATTTTTCTTCGCTCATTCCTGCGCAAACATCTCCATTTTCATTTAAATACTTTTGACATTTAGCAGTTAAGTCCTCTTGCGCAAAAACAAAAACGCCATTAAAACTTTTGGCGTAAAATAATGAAAAACACAGAAATATTAATAAAGAAATAGCTAAGGCAAATTTTGCTCTTTTAAAATTTCCCTCCATAATAGAAATCTTTTTTTCCTCTGAATCAAATTTTATTCCTGTCTGCAACGCTATTCAACAGCATTGCGGGCAGGCTTTTTTGATTCTTGATCTTTGACACGAATTTCTTCTTCTGTCTCAATTTCTTCATCTTCTCCTTCTTTGGTCTTGCCTATGGTCTCAATATCTTCTACTTTTTCTTCAATCTCCTTTTCTAGTTCATGCTCCACATCTGTTGGAGCAGATACTGTTATCAATACATCGTTGGCATTTTTTAAGATTTTTACACCCTCGGGCAGTTCAATATCTCTAACAAAAATCTCATCTCCAAACTCTTTCATAGAATCAATATTAACGATCAATTCATGAGGCAAGTTCAATGGCAATGCCCTTACCTCAAGCTCATTAGCATTTTTAATTAATGTGCCCTCTTTGTTCTTTACTGCGCCTGATTCTCCTATTATCTTTATTGGCACTAATGCAGTAACTTCTTTTTCTAAGTCCGGCTGATAAAAATCAATATGCAAAAAATCACCGCTTAGAGGATCTTTCTGAAGGTCATGTATCAAGACCGGGGAACTCTCTTTTTTCCCCTCAACTTGCAAATCAATCAGAGTATTTTCTCCTGCTTGTTCAAAAATCTTGTGAAACTCCCGATTATCAACAAAGATATTTAAATTATCAGTTTTTTGTCCATACAGCACAGCTGGAATCAGGCCGTTTTTTCGTTGGGCTTGATTCTTTTTTCCCTTGACTTCCCTTTTTTTCGCATTTAAACTGAACTGTAATTTTTCTTTAATAGGCATAGATATTTGCATTAAAAATTCCAACAACATCTCCAAGCAACGGGAGATTCTCGAAAAATGCAATTAACAATACTATAAAAAATATAGCAATTGTTATAGTGTCTATAATTTTTCCAAACATATCTTTATTTGTAAAAGCAGTATAACAAAAATCCCAAAAAAATCAAGCCCTAAAATCAAAAAGCGCTGCATGCTGCGCTTTTTGATTCTATAAAACAAAATAATTATTCCTCTGGAGTTTCTGGAGGCACTTTAGTGCCCTTTTTCTTGCCACCAAACTTAGTCATCAAAAAATAAAGAGCTAACAAAACGACTATAACTATAATTATCCAAATTATTGCATCCATTTTTTGTAGAATTAGATTATCAGCGACCTTTCCAAATCTCAATTATATTATGATAAAGGAGTAAAAAATAATGGTCAAGTGGATAACATTTTATCCAAATCATAAATATCTCCTGCGCCCATTATGAATAAGATATCTCCATTTTCTAAATTATCTATTAAAAATTCTCTTGCCTTGATAAAGTTCTCTATATAAAGAGCTGATTTTCCTTTTTTATTAATTTCCTCACAAAGTTTTTCAGAACTAATATTATCCTGAATTTCTTTATTGTCTCTGCCTGCCACATCGTAAATAGGCAATAATATAACTTTATCAACGGATGATTTTGCAAAACTATCAACTATCTTATCAAAAAGAAAACTTGTTCTCTGTTTCTGATGTGGCTGAAACACTGCCCAAATTTTTTTATTTTCCCATTTCTCGCGGGCTGCCTTCAATGTTGCCTCAATCTCTGTCGGGTGATGCGCATAGTCGGAAACTAAAATAATATCTTTTTGATTCAAAGAAACATTCTTTATTTCAAAGCGACGCCAAGCTCCACAATAATCAGATAAACCTGATAAAATTTCATTTTCATTAAGCCCTAAAGCCCTAACTGCCTTAAACGCTGCCAAAGCATTGCTCGCATTATGCAATCCAGGCACTTTTAAAACTTTTCTAATATCTTCAATTTCTTTGTCTTTATTAGAATAACCAATCTTTGTAAAACTTTTTTGTGAAAAATCAAGCTTTGAAATATTTTTGTCATCAGAATTATAAATCAAATAACCATTATCTGGTAAGCGCAGAATATATTGCTCAAATACTTCTAAAATATTATCTAAACTACCATAATAATCAAGATGCTCTTCTTCTATATTAGTTAAAACGATAATCTCGGGAAAATAATTTAAAAAAGACGACTTATACTCGTCTGCCTCAATCACTAAAATTTTAGATTTAGAGTCACAAAATTTAAAATTTAAATTTTTTAAATTATCATCTATTTGACCGCCTAAGCGAAAATTACTATTCCCAAATTCTTTTAATTTTGTGCCGAGAAAAACTGTCGGATTTAAGCCGGCCCTTGCAAGAATTATAGATATCATTGAAGTAGTAGTGCTTTTCCCATGCGCGCCAGATACTGCAATAGTAAAATATTTTTCTGTTATCTTCCCTAATGCCTCTGGATAACTTGCCGTGTTTATTCCAAGCCCTATCGCCTTTTTAAGCTCTGGATTATCTTTTTCAATAGCTGGACTATAAATCACTAAATCCAAATCTTTAGAAATATTTTCTTCCTTGTTTGCACCTATAAAAATATCAGCTCCTTTGGACTTGAGCAATTCAGTAATTTCAGAAGAACATAAATCAGAACCAGAAACCTGATTATTTTTCGCTAAATAATACTGGGCAAGAGCAGAAATTCCTATTCCGCCTATGCCAATCAAATGTATTTTCATAGGTTTATTGATTCTAAAATAGTGTATTCAGGACCTTTTTTTGTGAGAACGCTTTCCATTATATCAATTGAATTAATTTCAAATTGCATATTCAAAGGAATATCAATCTCTGGATTATTCGGTAAGGCGCGAAACTTGAAACTCTCAATTCTTGCGATTGTAATGTGGGGGCTAAAACTCTTTCCTTCTTTTGTTTTATATTTATATTCTGGCAAATCAAAAAGAGCATTTTCAATATCGTTTTTCAAACAGGAAAACTCTTTATTTTTCTTAACTTTTGCCCAAATCATCTTTGGAGGAATTTTATTATCAGGTCCATAGGTAAGCTGTTCTATTTCAACTAAAAATGGCTTATGATTTTTTAAAATTTGTTTTGTATTTTGAATTGTTTCAAATAATTGATTATCATCTAAATTGCCCAAAAAAAGAACTGTAATATGGATATTTTCTTTTTCAACCCATTTAGCTGGTAGGGATTGATATTTTTTTCCAAAGGAAAAAAGCTTTTCTTTAATTTCTTCTGGTAAATTTACAGCAATAAAAACTCTATGTAGCATGTTAAGTAAAATTAGCATAAATCAAATAAAAAAAGAAGTCCCGTCACTCGCTTGCGAGTGACGGGCACAAAAATCTTACGGGATCCGCTATGGCTTCACATAGCAGTTGCGACAACGGGCCTCATAGGCATCGGACCCACCGACCAGAATTTCTGGCTGGTCTCCTGAAACAGGATTTCCATTCCAAATCCTCTGGGTACGGGTGGCATCCCTTCCACATTGGACGCAGACCGCATGGAGCTTGTCGACTGTGTCGGCCAGAGCCATTAGCGCTGGCATCGGTTCAAACGGTTTCTCGGCAAAGTTGAGATCAAGTCCAGCCACGATGACATACTTGCCCATTGTGACCAGTTGCTCGCACAAAGCTGGCAACTTTTCAGAAAAGAAATTCCCTTCGTCAAAGGCCACTACATCTGCCTCATTAAGCGTCTCTTCGCCAACCAGCTCTTTCAGAGCTTCCAATGTTTCATTCCCTGGCTTGAGAAGATGAGCCTCAAGCTTCCGACCGGAGTGCGACACCGCTGCATTCTCATCGTAGCGAGTATCAATTGTTGGCTTGAAAAGCAATGCCCTCCTGTTTGCAATCATGACCCTTTCAAGCCGCCAAATAAGTTTCTCTGTCTTGCCAGAGAACATACACCCAGTGACGACTTCCAGTTGACGATCAATCCCATCTGACATAGCTTCTCCTTTCGTGCATAGAGTTCTATTTTCTTTTTACCTTTATTTACAAGATTGTCAAAAAATTATTCACAAATCTGTTGAGAACACTTCTCTGCAGATTTTTTGATTGACCAGCTAAAATATAACTCATATACTAAAAATAGATAAATATTTTCTATGTTTCTAATAGAAGCGATACCTCTAATAAAAATATCTGATCCAGAGTCAGAGACGCTCACTTATTTCTCTATAGAAAAACCTCCTATTGGCGGTCTTATTCTAATTAAAATAGGCAACAAAGATACAAAAGCCATAGTTAGAGATGTAAAACCATTACAAGAGCATAAAATAGAGGTCAAAAAATCTCAATTCAAATTAAAGCCAGTTATTAAAATTTTAACTAATTCGCCTGTTATAACAAGCAGACAAATGGAATTGGCTATTTTTATTTCCCAATTCTATCTTTTTTCTTTGGGAATCTGCTTAAAACTCTTTTTGCCAAATGCTATTTTAAAAAGAAAAAAAATAAAAGAATTAAATCTTGATTTTCACAAACAAAAAAACAAGCCATTTCAAAAACCTATTCTTATTTGGAAAAAAGATAGAACTAATTTTTATAAAAAAGAAATTAGCAAAAATAAAGACAAGCAAACTCTAATTCTTATTCCAGAGGTCTCAATGGCATCAAGATATAAAAACATAACTGATTGCGTTTTTCATAGCAAATTAAGTCCTGCAAAACAATTAGAAATTTGGCAAAAAATATCTCAAAATAAAATAAAAACAATTGTAGGAACAAGAACTGCTCTATTCCTGCCATTTAAAAAGCTCGGGTTAATAATATTAGATAATGAGGACAACTCAAGCTACAAGTCATGGGATCTTCAACCAAAGTATCACAGTAAAACTTTAGCGCTAAAGCTTACTCAAATAAATAACTCAAAAATAATTCTCGGCTCTGACCTGCCCTCAATTGAATCATTTTATTTTTCAGAAGAAAAAAAATATAAATTAAATAGAAAAAAGGAAGAGGAGGAAAAAAACCAACTCCAAATAATTGACTTAAGAGAAGAAATTAAAAAAGGCAATTTTTCAATTTTAAGCGATGAATTAAAAGAAAAAATTGAAAAAACTGTAGCAGACCAAGAACAAACAATTCTTTTTATCAATAGAAAAGGCATCTCAAGAGCAATGGTCTGTCGGGACTGCGGGCATACAATCAAATGCGCTGATTGCTCTGCTCCAATGGTTTACTGTAAAAACAGTAAACTTATCTGCCGCCATTGTTTAAAGGAAACAAGAATGCCTTCTATTTGTCCAAAATGCGGGAGTTTGCGTATAAAACAAATGGGCGCGGGAACTGAAAAAATTTTGCAGGAAATTCAAAAGCTTAGTATTAAAAACGCAAGCCCTGTTTGTTTGGACGCGGATTCAGCTAAAACAAAAGAAGAACAAAAAAGAATTTTAAATGATTTTATAAATAAAAAATATAATATCCTTATAGCGACCCAGTTAATTTTTAGCGCAAGGCATTTGGTAGAAGATTTTAATAATTTTTCCTTTGCATCAATCATAGTTGCTGACCCAATTTTAAATCTTCCAGAATTCCGAGCAACTGACAATTTTATACGAATTGTTCAGGAATTAAGGGACTTGAGCCAAGAAACATTGATTCAAACATACAATCCAGAACTTGAAATTTTTGATTTGCTAAAAACCAATAAAATAGAGGAATTGCTTAAAAAGGAAATTCAAGCAAGAAAATTATTTTCCTATCCCCCGTTTTCAAAACTAATAAAACTACAATTAACTCACAGGGATGCATTCAAAGCCAAGGTTGAGGCAGAAACACTTAAGAAAAAAATTGACAAATACCTATCTTGGGTAAAGGTTTCAAGCCCAATTCCTGGCTTTATTGAAGAAAAAAAGGGCAAGCACATTTGGGAAATAGTTATTAAAATCCAAACAAAGGATTATAAAAAAGCAAAGGTTTTGCGAACCCTTGCTTCTTCTAACTGGAGCATAGATGTAGAGCCAGCTAGTTTGTTGTAATAATTTACCTGATTAAATTTGACAATATAGATGATGAGCATAGAATAATTTATTAGATTGTTTTTTCTATTCAGCACACTCTCAACCAAGGAGGGAAGATGAAATTACGCGAGATATTCGTAAAGGGATTTCTGACCACAGTGCCTATCTTAGTGGCTGGCTGGATGATATATGGGATAGCAAAAATAGCCCTATCTACCACTGGTTGGATATTTTCACACTTGTCGACGCAAATGCCACAATGGATTCAATGGTTAATCGCAATAGGATTTCTATTCACTTTCTTCATTGTAATGGGCTGGATTGCAAAACATTTCCATCCATTCACTAAGATAGCGAAGAGATTGCCTCTGCTAAAGCACATCTATAAAGAGCAGAATGACCTGAGCGACAGTAATTGCCCGGTTGTTTCTGTGAAGATCGGTGATCTGCTATTAATAGCGCTCAAAGTAAATGAAATCCATTTGGGGCAAGAGCTTTATTACTTGCTAGCCATTATAAGCTCTCCAATGCCCATATCTGGATACCTTATACTTGCTTTGCCAGAAGCTGTGAAGCACACCAATCTAAGCTACGCAGACCTTGCTGTAATGACGACATCTTTCGGCTTTCGCCTTCCAGACAATAAAGAACTAAGGCATTGGCCTATTATCTCTCATGAGTAAAAAAATACTCATAAGAAAACAAGCGCCTCCGCTTCGTAGAGGCGCTTTATTCTTTTACTTTTCCTAATTTATATATTATTCTCCAATTTTCAGCAACTCAACTCTGAATATCAAAACAGCATTGGGAGGTATTGCTCCTGGCCTGCCTTGCTCTCCGTAAGCTAATTCCGAAGGAATAACAAGTTTTCTCTTCTCCCCTACTTTCATTCCAACAAGTCCTTGGTCCCATCCAGCTATAACTTTTCCGGCGCCAAGAGTAAATGTGAACGGCTCGCCCTCTTCTCTCGCATCAAATTGAGTTCCGTCTTCTAATTCTCCTGAATAATATACAGACAAGATATCTCCTGCT
>JAHIEL010000031.1 GCA_018901715.1 Patescibacteria group bacterium | reverse complement strand
CCTTGTTCACCTTTTACGATCTAAAGTGTTCAACGAAATTATTATATTACCTATTTCCCAATTTTGCAAGTAAAGCATTGAATTTTAAGTTAAAAAAGCTAATATGACATCAGCACAAGGAGGTGATTAGCTTGCTTGAGACAAAGGTTATAGGGTTCAGTAGGAGCGGGGACATCTATGTTGCTCTGGCACCAAAGCAGGAATTAGAGCCAGCAGGCGTTGAGCATCAGCTTATGGAGCTATACGATAAGATGAATATATGCCTGTATGCGAAGAGTTTGGAGTCGCAGCTTCAAAAACTTCTGGATTCAGGAGTTATGAGTGCAAAGGATCTTGAAAAGATTCAGAAGCAAGCCAAGCTGAAGATGACTGGCTTTCCGTCTGCGAAACTGCAGGAAAGTGTCAGAAAGCTTTTGGACTTTAGCTCCAGAGGGAAGATCTTTGGCAGGCGAACAGGGCGATAAAAATGTTATTGCCCTGTTCTTTTTAATCCACAGCCCTTTATTTTTTTAATTTGGTATAATACTTTAATGTCTCAAAGCATTTTAATTCAATATCTTGTTTGGCAGTTTTTAGATGTGCCAAAAGAATTGGCCAAAGCGTGGAAAAATTATCTTCGTTTCTTTTTGCATTTCTTTTCCTTGCCAACCCTTATTAAAACTCTATTTTCTCCATGGCATGGAATTACTTGGTCTTATGGCAGGGGATTTAGCTTTAAAAGATATGCAGAAGTTATTATCTCGAATGGTTTTTCAAGGGTTATTGGACTTTGTTTAAGATTGTTTCTAATTTGCATTGGTTTAGTAATTGAAATCATTATATTTATTATTGGCTTTTTAATATTTTTTTGCTGGTTGTTTCTACCAGCTATTTTAGTTTTAGCAATTATTTACGGCATTAACTTATTATTTTAATGTTTAATTTTGATTTGCAAAAAACAGCGATTTATAAAGCAGTGAGGTTTCAGAAAAGCATTGTTTTTGCTTTGATAAAAGTTTTTAAGATTTTATTTTTTATTTTTGCTTTATTTTTCAGCATTATCTCTGCTTTAAACAGTTTTATAGAAACCACTCCCATAAAAGAAAATATTTCTCTTGGCTTTGCCTTAATATTCATCGCTTTAGCAGGATTTATGTTTTTAGTTGAAGCATTTTTTGCTTGCAAGATTAAAAATCCTAAACTTCCTGAATTAAACGAGCTTTCTAATATAGCTGAATTTTTAGACTTTAGAACTGCTAAAGCGCTTGCCAAAACCATTGCCTTTGTTAAAAAGAAGAGAATTTTCCCGTTGAGTCCAACTCCTTTTCTTTATTTTTTATTAACCGAGAATTCGGATTTAAGTTTTATCTTATCCCGCTTGCTTTTGAATATTAATGAGATTAAGAAACAGATGCAGGAGTATTTTTCTCCAAAGCATTTTCAGGATAATTTAAGCCAAGGCATATATTCTGAAAGTTTTGAACAAGCAATTCTGGATTCAATAGAAATAGCTAAACGAAAAAAGCATCAAAGGATTGAAATAGGGGATATGCTCTTAGCATTAATCAAAAAAGAGCCAGTTATGGCTGGCTGTTTATTAGATGCGGACTTGCGACCAAGCGATGTGGAAAATATGATTCTTTGGTGGGAAATAATTGAAGAAAAGAGGATTAAAGCAAAACGATTTTGGGAATATGATAATTTGGCAAAACAAGCGAGTATGGGAAGTAGCTGGGCTTCAACCTATACTATTGCTTTGGATAAATATTCTAAAGAATGGCACGAGCTTGTTGCCGGGTTAAGCTTAAAAGAAATAATTGGCTATAAAGAAGAAATTGAACAGGCAGAGCGAGTTTTATCAAGCCCGAATATTAATAATCTGCTTTTAGTAGGTGAGCCCGGAGTTGGGCTGGATAATATAATAATGGCAGTAGCTATTAAAAGTTCGCAGGGACTAAGTTCTCCGCAGATTAATTATAAGAGAATTATAGAACTTAATCTGCCACAGATGCTCGCTCAATTAAAGACAGTTGAAGATGTAGAAGAATCTTTAGAACGAATTTTTAAAGAAGTTGCAAAAGCTGGCAATGTTATTCTGATAATCAAAGAGTTTCATAATTTTGTATTA
This sequence comes from Patescibacteria group bacterium, assembly GCA_018901715.1. Classification (GTDB taxonomy): domain Bacteria; phylum Patescibacteriota; class Minisyncoccia; order Minisyncoccales; family PEYH01; genus JAHIEL01. Next base: position 13,950 of record JAHIEL010000031.1, on the reverse strand, counting down.
AGAGAGTCCTCGCCTGGAGCAATTGATATAACTGGTTTAATAGCTCAATATCTTGCTTTGCCTCAATTTCCAGTCATAGCTACTACCAGTTATCAGGGGTTGCATAAAAGGATTGAACAAAATCCTTCAATTTTGAATCTTTTTTCTAAAGTAGAAATTGTAGAGCCAACAGCAAGCCAGACATTGATGCTTTTGCAGAAGCGAGTTCCTGGGCTTGAAAGAAAGCATAATAAATTTATTAGTTATCCTGCTTTAGAGCAGGCAGTTGACTTGTCAGGAAAATATATTGCTGATGAGCCATTTCCTAAAAAAGCAATAGAGGTTTTAGAAGAATCAATGGTCTATCTTTCCACTATGCAACAGAAATGGCTTTTGCCAGAGCATATTCATAAAGTGATCACTCAAAAAACAGAAGTGCCAGTGGGAAGAGTTGAGAAAAAAGAAAAACAAATGTTGCTTCAGTTAGAAGAGTTGATTCATCAGAGAATTATTAATCAAGAAGAGGCAGTGAGAGAGGTTTCAACTGCTCTTAGGAGAGCTAGGGCGCGATTGCAGGATAGAAAGGGGCTAATCGGTGGATTTCTCTTTTTAGGTCCTACTGGAGTTGGTAAGACCGAGACATCTAAAGCGCTTTCAGAAATTTATTTTGGTTCAGAGGAAAAAATGATTCGCTTAGATATGTCAGAGTTTCAATCTCAAGAAGATATACCTCGGCTTGTTGGTTCTCCTGGCAATGAAGGGCTTTTAACTACAAAAGTAAGGGAAAATCCGTTTTCTTTAGTTTTACTTGATGAAATAGAAAAAGCACATCCTAATATTCTGAATCTCTTTTTACAGGTTTTAGATGAGGGCTATATGACAGATGGTTTGGGCAGGAAAGTAAATTTTTCAAACACTATTGTGATTGCAACATCTAATGCTGGTTATAAAATTATTTTAGAAAATTTGGGAAAAGAGTCGCCTCTTGAAGCAGTCAAACAAAAAATGTTTGATTATTTCTTTGATAAAGGGTTGTTCCGCCCAGAGTTTATCAATAGATTTGACGCAGTAGTTATATTTAAATCGTTGAGTAGGCAGAATCTTTTAGACATTTCTCATTTAATGCTTTCAAAACTTGAAAGGGGATTAGCGCAGAAAAATATTGACTTTGTCATCACAGATGAGTTAAAATTAAGGATAGTAGAGCTTGGTTATGATATTACTTTTGGCGCTAGAAATTTAAAGCGGACTATCCAGGATAAAATAGAAAATCCAATTGCGGAAGCGATTTTGAGGGATGAGATAAAGAAAGGCGATACAATTACTTTGACACCGCAACAATTCAAAGTTAAAAAACTTTAATTGCGTAGATGTCGAACATCTACAGTCGAAATATCCGCTCAAATATCTTATTTTAAGATGACGCAGTCGATTTCCCCTGCGAGGAAATCGCTACTCGGCCCTCGGCCTCGCTCTTCCCGCCTACGGCGGGAAACCATGCCCGCTCGGCCTGCGGGATGCATCTTAAAACAAGATATCTTCGCTCAATTATTTTCTTTGTGTAGATGTTTGACATCTACATCAAGAGTTAATTATTAATTAATAAAAAATATGAACCAAGATTTTGAACCTCCAATTCCGGATAAAGCAAACGAGACACAACCGCAATCCCAGCCACAGCCACAAAGCGTTACAGAGCAGAGTTTTCCTCCAAAAGAAGAGAGCAAGCCAGTCCGGCCTGATTACAAAACAGAGGAGGAAAGTGTTTTTCCTCAACAAGGCACTGGGTTTCAGCCCGGAGGGTTAAAGCCAAAGCCATTAGACAAAAAGAAATTAGCAATAGGAATTATCGCTGGAATTTTGATAGTTTTAGTCGGAGTTACAATAGTTTTAGCTACTAAAATCTGGGATCCTTTATGGAATCCCTTTGCCCCTAATCCAACTAAGATTTTAAAACAAGCGCTTGAGAATATGTCTGAAGTTAAAACATCCCATTTGAAGATGGTGCTTGATATGGATATGGAGAACGGAGAGGAGTTTTCTGCAATAAAGTTTATAATAAATGCTGACTTAGATAATACAGATAAGGATAACCTAAAATTGCAAATGGATTTTGACACAAGAATAAAAGTGCCAGACACAGATATAGAAATGATTATGGGCGCAGAAATGCGGACTATGGACGATATTATATATTTTCAGATAACAAGTATTCCTTTTATATTTAATATGTATTTGAGTCAGGTAGGGCTTGATATATCTCAATGGCAGAATAAATGGTATCATCTTGACCCAGAAGAATTAGGAGTTAGCATCACTGGGTTAGGGCTTTCTTCAGATGATAAATTGGCCCTTGAAGATGATTTGCAGGAGCTTTATTCGGAATATTTTCCAGCTAAACCAATCAAACGCTTGGGTGGAGAAGAAATTGATGGCAAAGCAACCTATCATTTTCTAATGGCTTTGGACCAAAAGAATTTAAAAGAGTTTGTTGTAAGATTGCCCTTAGCTCTTGAAAAATATGATACTTTTCAAACACAGGGGTTTACAGATAAAGAAAAAGAAGAGATGTTTGCAGATATTGATAAGTTTTTTGAGGAGACAGGCGGAATGGAATTTGAAATTTTCATTGGCAAAACAGATAAATTGATTTATAAGATTACTGCACAGGGCGAGTTTCCAGCGAGTTTATTTGAAGATGGAGAGGGTGGCATAAGTTTTGATGTGGTAATGGAATTCAGTAATTTTAACGAGCCAGTTGAGATATTGGCTCCGCAGGACTCTAATAGTATTATTGAGGTTTTTATGGGCTTAATGACAGGAGTTAGCTCATATAACGCACCCCTAAGAGCTCAAGACGCCACAATAGAATCATTAATTCGTCAGATTAGAACTCGGGCGGAATTAATATGGGTTGATAATGCTTCTTATGCAAGTTTGTGCTCGGTTGGTCACCTGAACACTGTTGATTCGTCAGAATTAAAAGCTTTAAGAGAAGATATCATATCTCAAGGATCTGATGTGACTTGTTATGCTGGTGCTGATGATTATTGTATTAGTGCTATATTACCATTTGAAGCTATTTATGTCTGTGCGGATAGCGCCGGAAGATATATGAGAACAGAAAGCAATATAAACCCCTGTACCTACCAAGCGGAATGCATTGAATAAGCAAGTTCTTAATTGATTATTTAACAAAACGGACATATTAGTGTCCGTTTTGTTTTTTGTTTGACAATTTCTATAACAGGGATTAGAGTGAATCAAATCCGTAGATGTTTGATATCTACACATTTGGACTTGACAAATTTGTAAAAAGTTGTTAAGGTATAATCAATTCGAATCGCTGTTTCAAAAATCTATAGAGAGGTGATAGAAGTGAAAAGGAAAACGCTGTTTGTCCTACTGGTAATTGGAGCGCTCTTCTGCCTGCCGTCATACGGTCAAGGGAGGATTGGACTGTATACTGATGAAGGCCCGATACCTTTACCAATATATATCAGGACGGTCTCTGAAGGTGAACTGGCAGAACTTCTGCGGTGTGACTATTTCCCAAAAGCTTCCTGCGAGAACTGCGGAGTTAGGTTCTACAAGAGCGAGACACTCAGGATCGTTTCCAAGGAGAATTTCGAGGAATTGCGTTCCTGGTTCTACAATGCCATGAAGTATGACATGGCTGGGTTTGAAGATCATGAGGCTCTAAGGATGTTTGAAGCTGTCTTGGCGCTCAGTCCTTGGAGGGAGCTCGCTTTCGGGATCGCTTATCGGGCGAGCAAAGCTTCATTACCATATATCTACGGAGTCCTCATCGTTGAGGAGGAATATGGTCGCCTGGTCGCATACAGGATGACTGCTGGGGGAGTTTTCAACAAGATGAGCTCAGACTCGCAAGTCAGGCTGGTCATCTTCCCGTGAGGAATGTTCCTGCTGCGAAGATAAATCGCAGCAGGGACACCCATTTTTTATATATTATTACCAAAACAATTAATTTTTAAAAATATGTTTCAACTTAATTCAATTCAAGGGAAGAAAAAGGTATTAATAGCAATAATGCTGGTTTTGGGCGTTGCTCTTTTGGTTAATGCTTTCTCTATTTTATATACAGATACCGCAATTGCTTGGACATGGGATGGTGATGATTGTCCTGGCTGCGATGACGGTGATGATGACGATGATTGGTGTCCGTCCGGCTGTTTAGATCAATGCTCTTATTACGGACAGAGAACCTGTGCTGACTCTACTAATTACAAAATATGCGGCAATTATGATTGCGATACTTGTTTAGAATGGTCAGGTTCTAATTATTGCGGCGCTGGCAAAACTTGTTCAGCAGGACAATGCATAACTTCCTGCATTACTCATAACTACAAATCATGCTATGACAATGATGTTTATTGGTATGATTCTTGTAATGCCAGGGAAGACAAATCAAGCGAGTGCGGAACTGATTCTTGGACAAACAATTATCAATGTTCAGGCAATTGGACCCAAAGACAGAAAACATTAAAAGGATGTTCTGGTTCAAGTTGTTATGAAAATACTCAATGGGTTAATCAAACAGATTGTAACGCTTTGGGTAAGACATGTTCAGCAGGCCAATGCATAACTTCCTGCATTACTCATAACTACAAATCATGCTATGACAATGATGTTTATTGGTATGATTCTTGTAATGCCAAAGAAGATAAATCAAGCGAGTGCGGAACTGATTCTTGGACAAACAATTATCAATGTTCAGGCAATTGGACCCAAAGACAGAAAACATTAAAAGGATGTTCTGGTTCAAGCTGTTATGAAAATACTCAATGGGTTAATCAAACAGATTGTAACGCTTTGGGTAAGACATGTTCTAACGGCAGTTGTATTTATTCTAATTTAAATGTAAGTTGTAGCGCTTTGCCAAATCCAGCAGATATTAATGAAACAGTTGTTTTTAGCGCGAATCCAAGCGGAGGCAGTGGCAGTTATTCTTATATCTGGAGCAACGCTTGCCATGGCTATTCTCAAACTTGTTCTAAATCTTTTTTACAATCAGGGAGTTATGCATCTAATATTACAGTTTATTCTAGCGGACAAACCGCATCTGCAAGTTGTTCTGTGTATGTAAACCAACCGCAATGTTTATGCTCTACTTGGAGCGCTTGGCAGAATCAGGGATGTGGGCAGGGTAGTTGCTCTTCCTTGCAAATGTATCAGACAAGAAGCAGGGATTGCAATCCAGACGCATGCAATACTGAATTAGAAACAAGATGCGTTTCTGACCAGTCATGTCAACCCAGCTGTGCAGATGAATGTTCTTATCAGGGGCAAACAACTTGCCAAGATAGTGGTTCTAAAAAGACCTGCGGAAATTATGATTCAGATACTTGTTTAGAATGGTCAAGTCCGCAGACCTGTGGAACTGACGGATGTACTGGCACTACTTATATAGATTATTATTGTTCTGGCGGAATTTGTTCAAATAGCGACCAGACCTGCTCAACACAATGTTTTTATTGCGGAGATGGTGTTTGTAATTCTGGATGTGGAGAGAGCGCAAGTAATTGTTGCCAGGATTGTGGTTGTGGCCCGAATGAAGATATACCAACAGGCAATTTATTCTCAAATAAAACCTATACTTGCACTGGCGAAACAGTGAGCATAACTATTAATGCTCAAGATGATCAGGGGATAGAGAAATTATCACTTTATTATTCTGGGTCTTGGCATGACCAATCCTGTTCATACAACACAAGCTGCACAAAAACATGGAGTGTTTCTACAGGAAATCAGGGTTATTATAATTATACAGGCAAGATTCATGGCAGAAAGACAGATAACTCAAGCGAACAAGCATATGCCAATCCTAGCACTATAACTATTCAATTTGATGATTGCGGAGCCCACTGTAATAATGAATGCTCTTATTCAGGCCAAGTAAAATGTTATAATTCCACTTCAAGACAAGTTTGCGGCGACTATGATTCTGATTCTTGTTTAGAGTGGTCAAGCCCTAACTCTTGCCAGGGCTCAACTAACTGTGGTTATGGAAAATGTGATAATGACGAAAGGCCTGATTGGAGATGCTCTGGTGGCTATTGTGAATATGATTGTGATTATAGTTCATCTTGCGACGATGATGATAATGACTATAAGAAATGCTATAACAATGATGTTTATTGGTATAATTCCAGCGGTTATAGACAGGATAAGTATGAGGAATGCGGAAGCGATTCTTGTGGTTCTTGGGAAAATTATTGCAGCGGTGATAAGGTTTATAAAAAGAGAACTTGTTATGATAGGGGATGTGAGAATACCAAATGCGTTGAAGACAAGGATATTGAAAAAATATATGTTAAAACCTGTGACAATAGCTGCGATAACGGTAAATGTGTAGACAAGTGCGAATGCGATTCAGGTCCTTGTTGTGATGGATGTAATTATAAAGACAAAAATACTGCTTGCGATAGCGATAGACAGGCCCAATATGGTTGCCCTTGGGGAACCTCTTGTGGAGCTGATTCTGGCACAAGGTCTAGAATTAGATATCAATATTGTTCAGGCGATGATAATGATTGCGATGGCGAGTGGGGAAGTTGGTTTAATTGGAGCTCATGGAGAGTATCTGATTATTGCACTAATTCAGAGATATGTTCTGTTGGCGATGCTACATGTAATTATAATTCTACCTGCCAGATCACTCCGACTTATACCAATTATAAACAATGCTATGATAATGATGTTTATTGGTTTAGGAGCGATGGCACTCAATTAAGTAAGTATATGGAATGTGATGATGCAAATTCTTGCACTCTTGATAATTGTTCAGGAGATAGATGTATTAATGATTTAAAATGTGATGGCACTACCTGCGCTAAAGGAAGCCAAGAGTATTGTGCAAATTGTGAATCCTGCGGTGATGGTATTTGTAATTGCGAAGAAACTTTCTGTAGCTGCGGAGTTGATTGCACTTTGCCCAGCGCTGACGGATTAGCAATTTCATCTTTGGTGCGATTAAAAGGAGCTGATACTCCATGGAAGAAAGAATTAGAAGTTGAGCCAGGCGATGAGCTTAGTTTCTTAATTATTGTTGCCACAGCAGGGAATGAGACCATAACCGGCTTAACTCTTGAGAATACTTTGCCAAATGATATTGAATATTTTGGCAACCTAAAGATTAACGATTCAATTTCAGGAGCTGATGTTTTAGCGGGAATAACTCTTGGTTCTTTATCAGCAAACGAGTCCAAGATTATAACATTTGACGCAAAGGTTTCTGGAGTTTCAGAGTTTTCAGATGGAAGCACTTATCTTAACAACTTAAGCACTGTTCGCTACGATACAGGCAAGACAGAATATGCCAGCGTAGGAATAGAGGTTATTAAAGGGGTAGGAGGTGCGGCTGCAGCTGGAAGTATATTCTCTCAAATTATTGGAATTATTGGAACCCTTGCTTTCTGGTTAGTAATGTTATTTTTGGTAATATTGGCAATTATATTATCATTAGTAGGATTTTATTTCTTGAAAAAGAAAAGGGAAGTGAGGATAGTTTAAAAACAATCAGATAGAAACAAAGCCAGCCCGAAAGGGCTGGCTTTTAGTTTGACTATTATCTTTTTTGGGTTTATTATATTACTAATATGGAAAAAAATACACGCAAAAAACTTTATCAATTTCCAGTAATTATTGAGAAAGATGAAAATGATTACTATATTGGCAAAGTGCCTTCTTTGAAAAGTTGTTATACCCAAGCTAAAACTCTACCAGAGTTATACAGTCGTCTTAACGAGGTTGTTTCTCTTTGTTTAGAGGTAGAGATGGAAATTTTTAAAGAAAGCATTACTCCCAATAAATTTATTGGCGTGCAACAGTTGGAATTTACTAAATAATTTTTTTATGACTCGGCTTAATCTTCTCCCAGCAAAGAAGATGGTTAAAATACTTTTGAAGTTAGGTTTTCAAGAAATTCGCGTCAAAGGAAGCCATCACTTTTTCTTTAATTCTAGTACTGGGAAAACAGCAACATTACCAATACACGGCAATGAATATCTAAGCATTGGCATTCTTAAGGAAATTTTGAGAGATATTGAGTTATCGTTAGATGATTACGAAAAGATAAGGAAAAAAGTTTAGAAATTTTTTAGATAAAACAAAGCCAGCCCCGCATATCGCGGGGCTGGCTTTTAGTTTTCCACAGGTAGGTGTTGACTCGTGGGAGAGAGTGGGTTATAAAGAAGGTGTTGTGGATAAAGGTGGGGATAACTTGACAAAACTGTGGATAAGTGGAGCGACCCTGCCCAAGGCAAATTTAGGAGATTTTTACCCCCATCACCCAGCAATCTATTATCAGAAATTCCTTTTCAGAGTAAATCTCTGGATTGAGATTTCTGGGTGAGGGGGTGTAAGAAAATTTAAAATTCACTTCGTTCATCAAAATTTTCTAACATGTTAATTGGAGAATACACATATACATTAGACACTAAAAGACGGCTGGCAATACCAGTTAAGTTTCGAAAATTGTTAGGAAAAAAAGCAGTTGTCACAAAGGGTTTGGATAACTGTCTTTTTCTTTTTTCAATGGAAGAATGGGGGAAATTATCAGAAAAATTTAGTCAACTTCCTTTGGGTCAGGCAGATGCAAGGGGCTTTGCAAGATTTATGCTTGCCAGTGCAACTGATGTGACAATAGATTCTTTAGGAAGAATTTTAATACCCGATTATTTAAAAAAACATGCCAAAATGAATAAAAGAGTAGTCATCACCGGACTTTTTAATAAAATGGAAATTTGGGATGAAAAGGAATGGGATAAATGTAAGATAAAGATAGAAAAAGAAGCGGGTAATATAGCTGAGCGATTAGGAGCTTTGGGAATTTGATAAATTAATAACCAAATCTATGCATATTCCTGTGATGAAAAATGAAGTCATAGAATATCTAAGCCCAAAGGCAAATGAGAATTTTATTGATTGCACTTTTGGTCAGGGTGGTCACACAAAAGCAATTCTTGAAAAAAATGGGCCAAATGGAAAGGTTTTAGCAATTGAGGCAGATCCAGAACTTTATAAAAAATTCCAAAACCAAGAATCATCATTTATTAATAATCAATTATTAGAAAGATTGGTTTTAGTAAATGATTCTTATAGTAATCTTAGAGAGATAGTTAAGGAAAATAATTTCGGACCAATCCACGGAATTTTAATGGATTTAGGAATGTCTAGTTGGCACCTTAAAGAAAGTGGTAAGGGATTTACTTTTCAGAAAGATGAGCCATTAGATATGCGATATAATCCAGAAGCCAATTCTTTAACTGCTTGTGAAATAATAAATAGTTTTTCTGAAGACGAATTATGTGCGGTGCTTAAAGAATATGGCGAGGAAAGATTCGCCCGTGAAATCGCAAAAAAAATAATTGAGAAGAGGAAAGATAAGCCAATAAGAACAACTCTTGATTTAGTAGAGGTTATCTGGTTGGCAATGCCTAGGTGGTATAAGAGTGGCAAGATTCATCCAGCTACAAAAACATTTCAAGCATTGAGGATAAAGGTGAATGAAGAGATTCAAGGGCTGAAACAGGGCTTAATCAAAGCAGTAGATGTTTTAGAAAAGCATGGTAGAATTGTCGTAATTTCTTTCCATTCTTTAGAAGATAGAGAAATAAAACAATTTTTTAAAAGGGGCGCCCAGATAAATATATTAGAGGTCTTAACCAAAAAACCAATTATTGCCAGCGAAGAAGAGGTTAAGAATAATCCAAGAGCAAGGTCAGCAAAATTAAGAGCAGTTAAGAAAATAGTTTAATAATCAATTAATTTAAAAGATATTATGTTTAATTTGAAATTTATTACTTTAAAGAAATTATTCTGTGCTTCTTGCTCTCTAATGTTTATTTTTGCTGCTGTATGGTTTTTCCAAACTGCAACTTTATCTTCTTCTTCAGATAAAGTAATTGAAGCTCAAAAAAGGTTGGCAAGTTTGAAACAGATTGAATTGATGCAGTTTGGCAATCAAACTAATTATGGTATGGAGCAAATGGCTGAAAATTTAGCATTTGAAAAAATAGAATCTGTCCATTATATTAAAGTTACCGGCAGTACTGCTTTGGCAAGATGAAAAATGCGCGGCTTAATTTTGTATATGCAGTAATACTTTTATTTTCCGCTATTATAATTTCGCGGCTCGCATACTTGCAGATTTTAAATGGCGAAAGATATTTAGCTTGGGCAAAGGGGCAACAAGAAATTTTTCAACCTATTTCTGGCTCAAGGGGCGAGATTTTTTTATTTGATAAAGACAATTTAGTATTGAGCGCAATAAACAAAAGCTCTAAATATTGTTATGCTTCGCCCAGACTTATTTCTGACAAAAAAGATGTTGCTGAAAAACTTTCATTAATATTAGAAATATCTGAAGAATCTTTATTAGAAAAAATAGAAAATAATGATAGTTTGTTTTTGCTTTTAAAAAAAGATCTTACAGAAGAGCAAATAGGGCAGATTGTGGAGCTTGATTTAAAAAATATTCATATAGGGGAAGACATTGTTCGTCTTTATCCTAACGATACTTTAGCAAGCGATGTTTTGGGTTTTGTTAATCAGGACTCCAAAGGTCAATATGGAGTTGAGGGTTATTGGAATGATATTCTAATTGGCAAAGATGGATGGCAGAGAATAGAGCATGGGCCCTTTGGAAAATTTTTTCAAGGCGATTCAGAATTGTCTGCCAAAGGAACTGATTTAGTTTTGACAATTGATAAGAATATTCAAAGCCAAGCAGAAAAACTTTTAGAAAAATTTTCTAAAGAGTTTAAATATAAAAGTGCCCAAATGATCGCAGTAGATCCAAAAACAGGCAGGATTTTAGCAATGGCTGATTTTCCAAGCTTTAATCCTAATAATTATCAAGATTACGGTTCGGGTGATTTAGAAATATTGCAGAATAAAAATATTCAAGCACTTTATGAGCCAGGTTCAGTATTCAAAGCAGTTACTATGGCTGCTGGAATTAATGAGGGAAAGCTCACTCCAGAGACAACATATATTGATAAGGGCTATATTCAAATATTAGACAAGAGGATTGATAACTATGAAGATAGGGTTTGGGGTAAAAGCACTATGACAGAGGTTTTGGAAAAATCCATTAACACAGGAGCTGTTTTTGCTCAATCTCAAATAGATAACAATGTTTTCACTGATTATTTAAAACGATTCGGTGTTTTTGAAAAAACAGGCATTGGTTTGCAAGGAGAAGTTTATTCAGAGAACAAAGAATTTAAAAAGGGTTGGGCAATTAATTTTGCTACAGCTGCTTTTGGGCAAGGCATTGAAATGACACCTCTCCAAGTAATAAGAACATATTGTGTTTTTGCCAATCATGGCTCAATGCCACAACTTTATTTAGTTGAAGGTGTGCGGGATGGAGACAAGGTGCAACCATTAGAAAATAGAGGAGAACCAAGACAGGTTATTTCTAAGGACACAGCAGACCAAATTGTAAAAATGTTGGTTTCAGTAGCAGAAATTGGCTACAGCAAACCAGCCAGAGTTGATGGCTATTATATCGCTGGCAAGACAGGAAGTTCTCAAATTTCTTTTTCAGCTCTTGGCATCAATAAGTCGGGTTATAGCGACCAGACATGGCAGACCTTTGTTGGCTTTGCTCCGGCATTTGACCCGAAATTTGTTATTTTAGTGAAATTAGATAATCCAGCTACTAGAAGCGCGAACGAATCAGCGACTTTAATATTTAAAGAAATGGCAAAGTATATTCTTGATTATTACCAAATCCCACCAGACAAAGAAATATAATAAAAAATCCGTTGAGAAGTGTTCTCGGCAGATATTTTGCAACGAGGCCCGTCCTCGTTGCAAATAGTAAATGGAAACCAGGTTTCCATTTTGGATACCTGGTTTCCACGGGTCTCGGACTATTTTGATAGATATTTAGATATATTGATTCTCTAATTTTTTATGCTATGATATAGCATTGGCCCCATCGTCTAGTGGTTAGGACTCTAGATTCTCAATCTAGCAACACGGGTTCAACTCCCGTTGGGGCCACATGAATTTTTGCTCCCGCAAAAATTTGAGTAGTTAGTAATTGGTAATTAGTAATTAAAACAAGGAAACAAACATTTATTCTGGGCAAAAATTTATCCCTAACTACAAATTCCTCACACAAATTACAAAATTTCTGTTTCAAAAAAATAAACAAGGAGAATATAGACCAGAATTTGTTGAAAAAACATTAAAAGCAGCTTCTGAAGAGGCCCCATCCGCTTTTTCTAATAAAAAGCTTTTTCTTATTGAATTAAACAAGGACTCAATATCTCAAGCAGAACTTTTGAGTTCTATTAAACAAGCCAGGAAAGAGTATAAAAAAAGGAAGAATATAAAAGTAAAATCAATAGCAGATATTATATAGTAATATATATATAGACATATTGCACTTATCATTTGGTTTCCCGCCTGCCGGTGGGCAGGCAACCAACTCCAGCGAGATCTACGAGATTTTTTATCGCCTTTTAGGCGTTTTGTGTTTGACTAAAAGATAGAATAGTCATATAATATCAATATCTATTTTAGAGAATAGGGAGGTTTCAAAATGAAAGAGAAGGAAATTGCTGAGCTGCAGAGGATGCTTGCTCCGCATATCGGGAAAAGGGTTTCTGTGACTCACAAGGTTTCAGGCAGAGCTCACTCAACTGTCTCGGCCAGATTGAGCACAGTGACTTATAAGTTTGTGCAAGTCGGTTCTGAGATCATCCATTTGGCAGATATACGAGAGTTGTCTCTCGTTGTTATATCGGGAGGAGAAGTATCTATGCCAGAAGATCTTGTTCCGAAGTAGTTCATTCACGGGAGACGCAGCTCTATGCTCGTCTCCCGCTCTAATTTGCCGAGAACTTTTTTTAATGTTAATATATCCTTGATATGAGTGATGCCTTATTAATCATTGTCTTTATACTTATCGCAGGAGGCATGACAGGTGCCGTTCTTTTCTTTACGCGCAAGAAAGGGGATATAGATGATAAGCAGAATGACTCCATCAGGGACTTAGAAAGACGGCTGACTGACTTAATGTCGTCTCAATTAAAGGAAATACGGGGAAGCGTTGATGGCACTTCAAAAGCAATGCACCAGCAGATTTCTTCTTTTACAAAGGAAACAGTTCACATTAGGGAGGAGATGAAACAAGTGCAGGAAGCAATGAAAGGCATTTCTTCTTTCCAGGAAATATTCAGGTCTCCCAAAATAAGGGGTCAATGGGGAGAGGTGAGCTTAGAACATATTTTATCTGGGTATTTTCCTAGAGAACTTTATCAAACTCAATATCTTTTTGAAACAGGGACGCAAGTTGATGCGGTCTTAAAGCTCCCTGATAAAAAATTAGTTTGTATTGATGCAAAATTTTCCTTGGAAAATTATAAGAAAATGATAGAATCGGAAAGCGAGAAAGAAAGAACAGAGTTTAGAAAAATTTTTATTGAAGACACAAAGAAAAAAATTCAAGATATTTCTTCAAAATATATTTTGCCATCAGAAAATACGCTGGAATGGGCATTAATGTATATTCCTGCAGAAGCAGTATATTATGAAATAAATATGATAAAGGAAATTGATTTAGGGGAATATGCACGCTCTAAAAAGATTATTCTTACATCCCCGAATACTCTTTTACTTGCTTTGGTAGCAATCAGCCATTGGCACAAGGATGTCCAGATTACAAGAAAGACACAAGATATTTTGAAAAGGTTGACTAAAGTACAAATTGACGGTAAAAAGCTTATGGACACTTTTAGAAAGCTGGGCAGTCATCTGAAAAATGCTATTGGCTCTTATGATGATTCTGAAAAACGGCTTTCTATGTTTGATGATAAAGTTGAGCGATTGCTTGATGATTCTGAAAGCCCGAAAGAGATAGAAGAGGGCACTATTCCGAGCGATTAAATAATAATTAATAATTAGTTATCAATAATCAATGTTAGCAGTAAT